>DAHZDR010000306.1 GCA_027403435.1 Deltaproteobacteria bacterium | reverse complement strand
GGGGGTGGCGCACAAGGACATCGATTTCCTGGAAGTGTACGACTGCTTCACCTACGTCGTGATGCTGCAAATCGAGGCGATGGGTTTCTGCAAGCGCGGCGAGATCAAGGATTTCCTCACGCCCGAGCGAATCCGGCTGGGCGGCGAACTGCCGCTCAATACGCACGGCGGATTGCTTTCGGAAGCGCATGTGTGGGGAATGAATCATATCGTCGAGGCGGCGCGCCAGTTGCGTCATCAGTGCGGTCCGCGGCAGGTCAAGGACGCGGAGATCGGACTGGTGACGGGATGGGGCGATTTCGGCGACGGCGGACTGGCGATTCTGCGGAGGTAGGGCGCGATGGCCGACAAAATGTATAAATTGCCGACTCCGCGGATTGGCGGATTTTCGGCGGAGTTCTACAAGTTCTGCAAGGACCATGAGCTGCGCTTCCAGCGCTGCTCCGGATGCGGCGCGTGGCGCCATATTCCGCGCGACATGTGCGCGAAGTGCGGATCGTTCGAGTTCGAATGGGCGCAATCGAAGGGCCGCGGCACGGTTTTCTCGTGGACGACGGCGCGCCAGCCGATGATGCCGCAGTTCGCCGCGCGGATTCCGTACAGTCCGGTGATCGTCGAGTTGGAAGAGGGCGTCAGGATGGTGACGTGGCTGACCGACGTGACGCCGGAAGAGCTGAAGCTCGGGATGCCGGTCGTGGTGACGTTCGACGACGTAACGCCGGAGGTGACGCTGCCGAAGTTCCGCCGCGCCGTGTGAACGGCCGCGCGCGGCGCTGAAGCGCCGGCGCCGCGAGCATCTGAGCGGGGTCGGTGGCATGACGCATCCGGAGCGGCAATCCGGGCGGCGCGATTGCGCCGGATGCGGCCGTGATAGAACGCATTGACGCGGCGGAACTTCGGCCGCGTCAATGCGTTCATGAGTGGCCACGCCCAGTAAATTGGCCATTGTCTCCGAAGCCCGCGGACGCGCGATTTCGTTTGAAAAACCCGCCATACTCTGGTTAGTTCAGAGGCCGCAGTCATAACTCTGGGGGCCGCGAGCAAAACCAACGCGGCGGACCCCGCAATCGGAGGGTTTTTCATGGAGAAACCGATCATTTCCTCGGACTCGCATATTACCGAGCCGCCAGGTTGCTACATCGATCATATCGATCCGAAATTCCGCGACCGGGCGCCGCACATGGTGCGCGACGACAAGCTCGGCGACATTTTCGTGATCGATGGATTTAGCAAGCCGATTCCAATGGGGCTGGTCGCAGCCGCCGGCCAGGACGCGATGAGCCTCAAGATGTTCGGCGCGAAATTTGAGGAACTACATCGCGGCGGCTGGGATCCTGAGGCGCGGATGGCCGATCAGGACCGCGACGGCGTCGCCTGCGAAGTCATCTACCCGACCGTCGGCATGATGCTCTGCAACCATCCGGATTACGACTACAAGAAGGCCTGCTTCGACGCCTACAATCGCTGGGTTGCGGCGTACTGTGGAGTCCATCCGGACCGCCTGATCGGACTTGGGCAGACGGCGATGCGCTCGGTCGAGGAGGGAATCGAAGACCTGCGCGTGATGAAGGAGATGGGCCTGCGCGGCGTGATGATGCCGGGAAATCCGCAGATCTCCGACTACGACGATCCGATTTACGCTCCGTTCTGGGAAGCGGCGATCGACATGAAGATGCCGCTCAGCTTCCATATCCTGACCAGCAAGCAGGACAACTTCAAAACGCGCGGACCGCGCATCAACAACTTCATGTCGATTATCCGGGGCAATCAGGATTTGATCGGCACGTTCATTTTCGGCGGCGTCTTCGAGCGTCATCCCGGGCTCAAGCTGGTTTGCGTCGAGGCCGACGCGGGCTGGGCGCCGCATTTCATGTACCGGATGGACCACGCCTACAAGCGCCATCGGAACTGGATGCTCAAGGGGCGCGAACTGCAAAAGCTGCCGAGCGAGTACTTCCGCGAGCATATCTACACCACCTTCCAGGACGACTGGGTGGCGTTCAAGATGAAAGATCTGTGCAACGTCAAGCGGCTGATGTGGGCGAATGATTTTCCGCACAGCGATTCGACCTGGCCGGATTCGCAGGCGGTGCTGGCGGAGCACACCCGGCATCTGACGCAAGCCGAAAAGAACGCGATTCTGCATGACAACGTCGCGGAGCTTTATCACCTGAGCATCTGAGGCGTGCGCGAGTATGCGAGCAGGCGCCGCCGGCGGTAAATCGTCGGCGGCGCCTTGCTTTTTCACCCAGGCGGCTGACTCCGCGCGGATGGATGACGGCCTGGATAGGGGAACGGCGCGATGAAAGTTCTGGTGATGGGCGCGGGGGCGGTCGGCGCTTATTTCGGCGCGCGCCTGCAACAAATCGGCGACGAGGTCGTGTTTTGCGCGCGCGGCGCGAATCTCGCGGCGATGTGCGCGCACGGCCTCGAATTTCAGAGCTGCCAAGGCGATTTCACGCTGCCGGTCACGGCGACCGCCGAACCGCGCGACCACGCGCCCTACGACCTCGCGCTGTTCTGCGTCAAATCCTACGACACCGACGCCGCGGCGCGGCAAATCGCCGGATGCCTGGCGCCGGACGGCGTGATCCTGACGCTGCAAAACGGCGTCGAAAACGAGCATTGGCTGGCGGAAGCTTTCGGCCGCGCCCGGGTGTTGGCCGGCAATGCGCGGGTGGGCGCCGAATTGACCGCGCCCGGCCGCGTCGTCCATCGCACCGGCGGCGCGATCGAATTCGGCGAACTCGAAGGCGGCGAGACCGAACGCGCGCGGCGGCTGGCCGAACATTTTCGGCAGGCCGGAATCCTGCAAAGCATGGTCGCCGACGTGCGCGCGATTCGTTGGGAAAAGCTGCTCTGGAACGGCGCGTTCAATACCGTCGCGACGCTCAGCGGATGCGCCGTTGGCGCGCTGCTCGCGGACGAAGACGCGACCGCGTTGCTGCGCAATTTGATGGGTGAAATCGCGGCGGTGGCGCGGGCCGAAGGCGTTGCGCTTGGCGCTCGCGACATCGAACATCAGATAACGCGATCGCGCGCCGCGCTCAGCGCCGTGCGGCCCTCGACGTTGCAGGACCATCAGCGCGGCAAGCCGCTCGAGTACGAGGCGCTGTGCGGCGCCGTGATCCGGACCGCGCGCCGTCACGGAATCGCCACGCCCTATATGGACGCGGCGTACGCGTTGATGAAACTGCTCGACCAGCATGGCCGGGGAAACTGAACAATTCGCGCGTCGGACGCTGGCCGGCGCGGCGCGGATGGCGCATTATCGCGCCACGGACAAACAGGGCCGCAAATGGCCAGCGGCAAGGGAG
Source organism: Deltaproteobacteria bacterium (assembly GCA_027403435.1). Taxonomy (GTDB): domain Bacteria; phylum Desulfobacterota; class Binatia; order Binatales; family Binataceae; genus JADMIL01. Next base: position 151 of record DAHZDR010000306.1, on the reverse strand, counting down.
CGCTGTGATGGCGAACGTGACGCAGTTGGGATATCTCGGTTTGAGCGTGTCCGACCTGGAAGCGTGGCGTAAATTCGCCACGGAAGTCCTCGGCCTCGAAGCCGCAAACGGCGACGGCGGCGCGCTCTTGCTGCGGATGGACGAATATCAT
>DAHZDR010000268.1 GCA_027403435.1 Deltaproteobacteria bacterium | reverse complement strand
GGCTTTCCGTCTCGGTCGGCTCAATCATCAACGCGCCCGGCACCACCAGCGGAAAATAAATCGTCGGCGGATGGAAACCGTAATCGAGCAGCCGCTTCGCGAGATCCAGCGTGCTCACGCCCACGCGCGCTTCAAGGTCGTGAGTCAGCACGCATTCATGCATCGTCGGCGCGTCCGTGGCGCTCGGATAGCGCGCCGCCAGCCGCTTGCGCATATAGGCGGCGTTGAGAATCGCGATTCGGCTGGCGGCGGCCAGACCGTCGCCGCCCATCGCGAGAATAAAGCTGTAAGCCCGCGCCAGCATCCCGAAATTTCCATGATAGGCGCGCAGCCGCCCGATCGAATCTGGCCGCTCGGCCGCAAACTCCAGTGCGCCGTCCGCCCGCCGCGTAATTCGCGGCATCGGCAGGAACGGCTCCAGATGGGCCTTGACCGCGACCGGACCCGCGCCCGGACCGCCGCCGCCGTGAGGCGTCGAGAAGGTTTTGTGCAGATTGATATGGACGATATCCGCGCCCATGTCGCCGGCCTTCGCCACGCCCAGCAGCGCGTTCAGATTCGCGCCGTCGAGATAGAGCAGCGCGCCGCGTTCGTGCAGCGCGGCGGCAATCTCCTCAATCTCCGGCTCGAAAATCCCCATCGTGTTCGGATTCGTCACCATCAGCGCCGCCGTCTGGTCGTCGAGCAGACGGCGAATCTCGCGCGCCTCCAGATAGCCGCGCCGATGCGATTTCGCGACCACGACCTCAAAGCCCGCCAGCGTGCAGCTCGCCGGATTCGTGCCGTGCGCCGTATCCGGAATGATCACCTTGCGCCGCACGCCGCCGCGCTTGCGCTCCCACGCCCGCACCATCAGCAGACCGGCCAGTTCGCCGTGGGCGCCGGCGGCGGGCGCCATCGACACCGCGTCCATCCCGGTGATCGCCGCCAACGCCGCCTCCAGCCGCGCCATCAACTCGAGCGCGCCCTGCGCCAGATGGACCGGCGTCGCGGGATGCAGCGTCGCGAAGCCGGGCAGCGCGGCCAGCTCGTCGTTGAGCGGCGGGTTGTACTTCATGGTGCAGGAGCCGAGCGGATAGAATTGCAGCGCCTGGCCAAAATTACGCTGCGATAACCTGAGAAAATGGCGCAGCGCCTGCGGCTCGCTGACTTCCGGAAAGCCGTCGATATCGGCGCGGCATAACTCGCCGCCCAACAGCTCCAGCGCGCGCGCCGCGCTCGCCGCGCCGCCCGGAAGATCGACGCCGCGCCGCCCGGCCGCGGATTCCTCGAAGATCAGCCCAACGGCGTCAGCGCTGGCGCGCGCCGAATTGGTCTTTTGCGCCGGAATTTCGCTCTCGATTTTCTTCACCACCGCCATCAGCCGACCCTTGCCAGCGCCGTCACCAGACGCGCCACGTCCGCCTCTGAATTCATCTCGGTAACCGTCACCAGGAGTGCGTCGGCCAGTTCGGGATAGTCGCGGCCGAGCGGAATTCCCGCCAGCACGCCGGCAGCCTCGGCCCGCGCCAGCGCATGGCCGGGGTCGGGCACGGTAATCGCGAATTCGTTGAAGAAACGCCCGGTAAAGCGGGCTGCGATTCCGGCCGCGCACAGGCGGTCGCGCGTCTGGTAGGCCAATTCGACGTTGCGCGCCGCCAGCTCGCACAGTCCCCGCCGCCCCATCAGGGTCAGATAAGCGGTGGCGGCCAGCGCGCATAGGGAATGGTTCGTGCAGATATTCGAAGTCGCGCGCTCGCGCCGGATATGTTGCTCGCGGGTCGCCAGCGTCAGGCAAAAGGCGCGATTGCCGCGGCTATCGCGCGTCTGGCCCACCAACCGCCCCGGCATCTGCCGCACTTGCGCCATCCGGGCGGCGAAAAAGCCCACCCCCGGTCCGCCGTACTGAAGCGGCAGGCCAAAGCTCTGGCCCTCGCCCACGGCGATATCCGCGCCCAACTCGCCGGGCGGCTTGAGCAGGCCGAGCGCGAGCGGCTCGGCCGTAACCGCAATCGTCAGCGCGCCCGCCTGCCGGGCGATTGCGGCAAGCCGTCCGAGCGGCTCGATCACGCCGAAGGCGTTGGGATATCCGGCCACCACGCACAGCAGGCGGTCGTTCGCATAGGGTGCGAGGACGGCGGGGTCGGTCGCGCCGGTCACGGGATCGAACGGCGCCTCAACCAATTCGAAATTGCTCAGGGCGCTCAGGTAGGTGCGAATCGTCGCGCGATAATCGGGCCACAGCGCGCGCGAAATCACGACGGTCGAACGCTTCGGGAGCGCCCGATGGGCCATCAGGACCGCTTCGGCGGCGGCCGAGGCGCCGTCGTACATGCTGGCGTTGGCCACTTCGAGACCGGTCAGTTGGGCGATCATCGTCTGAAACTCGAAGATCGCCTGGGTCGTGCCTTGACTGGCTTCGGCCTGATATGGCGTGTAACTGGTCGCAAATTCGGCGCGCGAGAGTATCGCCCGGACGGCGGCCGGCACATAGTGATGATAGTAGCCGCCGCCCAAAAAGCTCGCGAAATTCTCCGCCGTCCCGCGATTTCGCGCGGCCAACGCGCTCAGTTCCGCCGCAACTTCGGCCTCGGGGCGACCGGGCGCCAGCGCGATCGCGGCGCGATCGCGCAAGCCCTTCGGAACGTGCTCGATCAGGTCTTCCAACCGGGCCACGCCGACCGTTGCGAGCATCCCGGCGATATCGTCCTCGGTATGCGGAATGAATCTCATCCGGATTGGTCTTTCCTTGGTTTATTGGTGCGAAAGTATCGGCGGTGCAGGCTCGGTTCAGGCCGAGCGCCGATAAAACGGCAACGCCATCAGTTCGGCCTCGACGGTCCGATTGCGAATCGCCACGCCGAGCTGGTCGCCGGCGCTCAGCGGGCAATCGGCGCCGATATAACCCATCGCCAACGGCCGATCGAAACTGGGAGCGAAGGTGCCGCTGGTGACGACGCCGATTTCCGCGCCGTCCTTGAGCAAGCGATAGCCCTGACGCGCCACGCTGCGCCCATCCATCGTGCGCAAGCCGATCAGCCGTTTGCGCGCGCGGCCCTCATGATGCGCCCGAAGGACGCTTTCGCCAATAAATTCGCGCCCCAATTTGACGAACGCGCCGAGTCCCGCTTCGCATGGCGAAGTCTCCCGGTCCAATTCATGACCGTACAGCGGCAGTCCGGCTTCCATCCGCAGGGTGTCCCGGGCGCCCAGTCCGCACGGCTTGATCCCGGCCGCCACGCCGGCCTCCATCAATGCGTCGAACAGGCGCACGCCGTCGCGCGCGGCGCAAAAGAGTTCGAAGCCGTCTTCACCCGTGTAGCCCGTCCGCGCGGCCATGCAGGCGATTCCGGCGACCGCGCCCTCGGCGAAGCGGAAACGCCGAATTGACGCGACCGGAAATTGCGCGACGCCGGTCAAAATCCCGACCGATCGCGGTCCCTGAATCGCGACCAGCGCGGTCTCGTCGCTGACGTCTCGCAAGCACGCGTCGCCGCGATTATGCCGCGTCAGCCAATCCCAATCGATCGCGATATTTGACGCGTTTACACACAACAAATAGCGGTCGCCGGAATGCCGATAAACGATCAAATCGTCGATCGCGCCACCGTCCGGAGCGCACATTATGGTATATTGCGCCTGACCGTCGGCCAGCCGCGCGGCGGAATTGGTCAGCGTCCGCTCCAGCAACCTGAGCGCGCCCTGACCACTGACTTCGAACTCTCCCATGTGGCTCAAATCGAACAATCCGGCCGCCGTACGCACCGCGCGATGCTCTTCGATAATCCCGGCGTAATTCAGCGGCATCAAAAAACCGCCAAATTCCGTCAGGCGCGCGCCCAGCCGGCGATGAACCTCGAGGATTGGCGTATGCTTGACCGGCTCCATCAGCGCATCTAATTTTACCAGAGTCCACGCGGGTAGCGAGCTAAATTTACTTTCCGCGGCTCCGCTTCCAGATTCCAGTCACCCCGCTTGATTGCGACTATCCAATCGACGCCTATCGCAATGGCAGCAATTATCATGGACGGCCGCAAGGCTAGCGATTTCCTCAAGCCGCATCTACAGGCTTATGCGAGCGAATTGATCGAACGGCGGGGTTTCGTGCCGCATCTGGCCGCGATTCTGGTTGGCGAAGATCCGGCCTCGGCGCAATACGTCAAAAACAAACATCGCTTTGCGGAAGCCCTCGGCTGCAAAAGCACGACGATTCGCATTCCAGCGTCTGAGGCGACCACCGAACGGCTGCTGCGGACAATCGCGGACTTGAACG
>DAHZDR010000260.1 GCA_027403435.1 Deltaproteobacteria bacterium | reverse complement strand
GTTGACGCCGCGATCGAAGCGGGCCATATCCGTTTCCGTCCCATCCTGATGACCGCGCTCGCGATGATCCTAGGGATGCTGCCAATGGTGCTCGCGCTCGGCCATGGTTCCGAACAAAACGCGCCGCTCGGCCGCGCCGTGATCGGCGGCTTGTTCGCCGCCACCGTGATGATCCTGTTCGTGGTTCCCGCGGTATATTCCATTTTCGGCCGCAAATTGATCGGCAAACACGAACGCGACCAGCGGATCAACGCGGCTTCGCTGCCCGACGCCTGAGCGGAGGACCCTACGAACCGTGACCATCGATAATTCCTCAACCGCCGCGATACGTTCAGGCCGCCGCCTGCTCGTTGGCCTCGGCGTCGCCGCCGTTCTCGTCTTCGTCGCCGCGGTGGGCCTCGTGCTCGCCCATCAGGCGCGGCTGGAAAGCCAAACCCAGGAGCTGGACCGCGAAATCGCGGCCGGACCGCACGTGCTGGTGGTCCCGGCCGCGCAATCCGGCAGTCCGCGCACGCTCGAAATTCCCGCCAGCGTGCATGGCTATATCGAAATTCCGGTGTACGCCAAAGTCGCCGGCTACATGAAGACCATCCGCATCGATAAGGGCGACCTGGTGCGCAAAAACGAAGTGCTCGCCGTTATCGAATCGCCCGAAACCGACAAGGCCGTGGCCGACGCGCGCGCCAACTACTGGATTCAGTTGACCACCGACCGGCGCTATCAGGAACTCGTGCGCCAACAGGTAATCCCGCTCCAGACGGGCGACACTCAGCATGCGCTGATGCTCCAGGCGAAGGCCGTGTACGAGCAGGAACTTGCGCTCCAGCAATACGAGAGCGTCCGCGCGCCGTTCGCCGCGATCGTCACCGCGCGCTACGTCGATCCCGGCGCCCTGATTCCGCAATCGACCACTCCGGCTTCCTCAAACTCGCCGATCGTCGCGCTGGCCACGCTTGAACCCGTAAGAATTTACGCCAATATCCCGCAAACCCTGGCCGGTTTCGTGCACGACGGCGACTCGGTCAAAATCACCGTTAGCGAATATCCCGGACGCGTCTTTACCGGCGCCGTCACCCGCCATCCCGCGGCGCTGGACGCCAACTCGCGCACGATGCTGGTCGAAACCGATCTGCCGAATCGCGACCACGCGCTGCTGCCCGGAATGTACGCCAATCTGCGCATCACCACGCACGCCAGCCCCGGCGGCGTCACCGTGCCCGACGACGCGCTGGTCTTTCGCGACAACCGGGTGTACGTGCCGGTGGTGCGCGGCGGCCGGCTTCATCTGGTCAGCGTCAGGCTCGGCCGCGACGACGGCTATCGGGTGGAAATCTCCGGCGACGTCCATTCCGGCGACCTGGTCGCAATGAATGCCGGACAGGCCGCGCGCGACGGCGAAGAGGTGCGGGTGGTGCGCGGCCAGAAATCCGGCGGCTAGCCGCCGCGCGCGCTTACGCCGCCGGTTGCCTTCCGCCGCGCGCTTCAAATCCGCAGCAGGATGCCGCTCGCCGGCGCGCCCGTGGCGCGCGCGATCGCGCGCACATACAGCGCCGCCTGCGCCCGATATTCGCCGAGCCGTGCGCTCAGGTCCGCGTCGGTCTTGAAATCGATTACGATCCAGCGCCGCTCGCCGTCCGCGCCCGCTTCCAGAAAAGCCAAATCGACGACGCCTTCAACCAGCGTGCCGTCGTCGAGCGCAAGCGCCAGCGGCGTCTCGCGCCGCAGCTCCAGCGCCGCCGCCGCCCGGCGCATCGGGGCCGACCGCAGCGCCTGCGCGACGGCCGTGGCCGCAGCGCCGATCTCAGCCGCGTCCGCGCCGAGCATCCGCCCGAAATATTCCGCCAGCCGGCCGATTTCGGCCGCGTCCGCGTCCAGCCGCGCACGCTCCATCACGGCATGCGCGAGCGCGCCGAAGCGCCGGCCGCGCGGACGATCCGCCGCGCGCGGCAATTCAATCACCTCGATCGCGCCCGCCCCGGCCGAATCCGCTTGCGGATCGGCCGCCGCGATTTCGCCCGCCGCCGCGATCCGGCGCGACGCGACCGCGCCCGCCGCCAGCGTCCGCGCCCGCCGCGCGCGCCATTCGTCATGTTCAGCGCCTGAGCGCTCGGAGCGCGCGCCGCGCTCGTCGGCCTGCAACAGCCGCTCCTGCCGAAGACCCATCGTCTCATGCACATTCAGCTCGAGCAGCGAAATGTCCCACCAGACCACGCGATGCGTTCCGGCTTCCGGCCGATGCAGCCCCGGCGTCACTCCGGGACCGCGCGGCCTGGCGTTACCCGGCCGGATCACGGCAAGCTCCGCCGTGAATTGCGGACATCCGGGACCGCCGCGCTCGAGCGGCGTCCGCGCCGATCCGGGAGCCGGATAGATCACCGGATGAAGCCGGGCGAGCCAGCCGTCGCGCCGCTCGTCGCCGACCGCCGGCGCCACCAGCAGATCGCGCGCCCGCGTCGTCGCCACATAGAGCAGCCGAATCGCCTCTTCCTCCTCCCGGCGCATTTCGTCCGCCTGACGCTCGAGCAGTTCCCGCGGCGCGCATCCGGCCAGCCTGAGCGCGCACAGCCGCCGCGCGGAATCCAGATGGCGCCAGGCGTTGCCGGGCGTTTCGTTGCAGGTCGAATCGGCCAGGATCACGACCGGAAATTCGAGGCCCTTGGCGCGATGCACCGTCATCAGGCGCACGCCTTCGGCGCCTTCCTCGATCACCGGCACGTCGCCCGCCTGCTCGCGCCCGGCGCGGTCTTCGAGATATTCGAGGAACCCGCGCAGCGAACGCGCTCCGGCGCGGCTATCGTGGCGCCGCGCCATGTCCATCAGCCGCCCGACGTTGGCCAGCGCCTGTTCGCCGTTGGGCCAGATGGCGATCGCCGCGTGCGCGCGGGTCGCCGCCAGCAGCCGCGCAATCGTCTCGGCGATCGGCCGGCGATTGCGCTCGTGATGGAGTCCGCGCAAAATCGCCAGCGCCTCGGGAATCTCGCTCAGACGCTCCGGCAAAGCGTCCGGCGGCGCGGCGAACGGATGCAGTCTGCCGACCATCGCGCGATATTCGAACAGCGGGCCGTCGGCGATCGCGAACAGCGGTCCATGCAGGGTCGCGAACGCCAGCAACTCGTCGTCGGGCCGCTCGATCGCGCCGAGCGCGTTGCGCAGCGCCTCGATCTCCTCGCGCTGATGGAACGAGCCGCCGCGCACCAGCACGTGCGGCACGTGCCGCGCCTCGAGCGCGCGCACGTAGCGCCGCGTCACGTCGCGCCCATGCGAGTTCATCCGGCGAAACAGCACGCATACATGGCGCGGCCGGATCGGCACGCGCCGCTCGGGCGCCTCGCGTTCCGTCACGGTCCAGCCGCTCGCTTCGACCAGCCACTTGATCCACGCCGCGATCGCGTCGGCCTCGGACTCCTCGATTCGCCATTTCGTGATCGAGCCGTAGTCGCCGTACGGACGCGGAACCGGCAGCGCGATAATCGCCGGCTGCGCGGGAAAGCGCGGCCGGAAGCCCTCGAGCGCCACGTACGCCGGTTGCGTCTCCGTCTCCGCCGGCATCAGCGGCGCGAACGCGGCGTTGATCATCCCCTGCAGCTCCGGCTCCGGCGTCGCGCGGAAACTCGCGCTGAGATAGACGATTTCTGCTCCCTGCCCGAGCAGGCGGCGCTTGATCGTCTGGTACAGCGCCACGTCGGCGCGCCGGAACCGATAGATCGACTGCTTGGGATCGCCGACCAGGAACAGCTTGCCCGGCGCCGGCCGCGCCGCCCGCCAATCGTCCACCGCGCAATCATCGGCCGCCAGCAACATCAAAATTTCCGCCTGCAACGGGTCGGTGTCCTGAAATTCATCGACGAAAATATGGGTGAAGCGGCGCTGAAGTTCGCCGCGCACGGCCGCGTCGCGGCGCACCAGATCGCGCGTGGTCAGCAGCAGGTCGAGGAAATCGAGCCGCCCTTCGCGCCGCTTGATTTGCTGGTATTCCCCGGCCACCGGCCATAATTCCCGCCGCAGCATCGGCGCCAGATTCGCGCCCGCGCAATCGCGGAACTCCTCGAGCCGCTGGCGCAGCGCCGCGCGCCGCGCGATCACGGCCGACCGCTCGATCGCGCCGAAGCGATCGCCCCCGCCGCGCCATCGCCAGCGCCCGTCGGCGCCGCCGAGCAGTCCCGTCAGCGCGTGTTCGAGCGCGTCGTAGTCGCGCGGCCGGACCCGCTCGAGCCGCGTCGCCTCGGCGATCGGCCGCGCGATCTCCTCGATCGCGCGCCTGAGCCAATCCTCCGCGTCGGCCGCCCGCGCGAGTTCGCCCAGCGCCGCGATCTCCCCGGCCAGCGCGTCGATCGCGCGCTCGCGTTCAAACGGCTCGTCGGCCCAAGCGCAATCGAAATCGCGCCACTCGATCAATTCGCGCGCCGCCGCCAGCAGCGCCGGCCGCGGCCCGGCGCGATCGGCCGGATCGCGCCGGCGCAGAATCCGCCGCAGGCCTTCGTCCGGCGCCGCGAGCACGCGTTCGAACCAGCGGCCGAAGGCGCGTTCGATCAAGCTCTCGATTTCGTCGTCGCCGGCGACCGCGAATTCCGGATCGACCCCGGCCGCCACCGGATATTCCCGCAGCAGGTCCGCGCAAAAGGCATGGATCGTGCCGATCCGCGCCTCTTCCAGCTTGCGCAGCGCGTCGTCGAGCCGATTGCGCTCATCCGGCGCCGCGGCCGTCCGGCGCGCGCGCTCGATCTCCGCCCGCAGGCGCAGCTTGAGTTCGCCGGCGGCCTTGTCGGTAAAGGTCACGGCGACGATCCGATCGAGGCGCGCCGCGCCCGCCGCCAGCGCCGCCGCGATCCGCCCGACCAGCGCCGTGGTCTTGCCGGCGCCGGCGGCGGCCTCGACGATCAGGGTCGCGCCGAGGTCGTTGCGGATTCTCTCCCGCGCCCGCCGATCCGCCAGTTCGGGCGCGGCCGGCGCCGCCGCTAGCGCTTCGCCCTGAGCGTCCATAACTCTCCGAGCCGGCGCGCCGCCGCGCTGGGCTGGCGGCCCAGGCTTGCGAGACGCGCGGCCTCCGCGGCGCCGCCCCCCGTCTTGAAGCGCACGCGCTCCTCTTCATACGGACCGCAGACGCGCCGGTAATCGCAATAATCGCATTCGCCGCGATCGGGAGCGGCCGGCATAAAGCCCGCTTCGATCGCGCGTCCGACGATCCCCACGAACTCCGCCGCCGCGCCGCGCGCCGCCGGATCCATCGCGACCACGCGCTCCTCGTAGCCGCCGACCGCCGTGCA
>DAHZDR010000237.1 GCA_027403435.1 Deltaproteobacteria bacterium | reverse complement strand
CGAAGCTTTAGCGAAAAATTTATCCGCCGATCCTCGTAGCGGCCGGTCGGCAAGCGGCGGAGACGACGCTAAAGCTTATCCCGCGGCGATTTCCGGCAATGGCTATCAATCCGCCGCCAAGGAATGGCCGCTCACTGGAGCCTCAGCCGAAGCCGAGGATCGTCCGCGCGAAGCCGAATCCGCTATCGTTGACCAGCATCAGCCGCTGGCCAACGGGCTTACCGTTGATCCGCCCCATGGAGAGAAAAAAGGGTCGCATTGACCCGGTTTTCTCCACACCGTTCAATTCCTGATTTTTGGAGATGACATACGATGAAGGCAGGCTTCCTGTTTCCCGGTCAGGGATCGCAGAAAGTCGGGATGGGAGCGGACCTGGCGCGGGAATTTCCCGCCGCTCGCCAGGTGTTCGAGGAAGCCGACGAAGCCTTGGGCTTTGCGCTTTCGCGGCTCTGTTTCGAGGGTCCGGAGGAGGATTTGCGGCTGACCGCGAATACTCAGCCGGCGACGCTCGCGACTTCGATCGCCGCGCTGCGGGCGTTCGAATCGGAATGCGGGATTCGGCCCACGCTCGCCGCCGGACACAGCCTTGGCGAATATAGCGCGCTGGTCGCGGCGGGCGCGCTTGATTTGCGCGACGCGGTGCGCGCCGTGCGCGAGCGCGGTCGCCTGATGCAGGCCGCCTGTCCCGCCGGTCAGGGCTCGATGGCGGCGTTGATCGGACTCGACCTCGACGCCGTCAAGGCGCTTTGCGCCGAAGCCTCCAGCGCAAGCGAAATCGTGGTTCCGGCGAATCTCAACGCGCCCGGCCAGATTGTTATTTCCGGCGATGCCGGCGCGGTTCGCCGGGCGCTCGAACTGGCCAAAACCGGGGGTGCGGGCGGTTCGGTCGAACTCAAGGTTAGCGCGCCCTTCCATTGTCCGCTGATGGCGCCGGCGCGCGCCGGAATGGCGCCGGTTTTGGCGCGGCTGGAGGTGCGGCCGCTGGCCTTCGGCGTGATCGCCAATGTGACGGCGGAAGTTAATCGCGAGGCCAATCGGGTCGTGCCGTTGCTGCTTGAGCAAATCACCGGTTCCGTGCGCTGGGAGGAATCGATGCGCGTCCTCGGCGCCGCGGGCATTACGGAAACTGTCGAATTTGGCGCCGGCCGCGTGCTGGCCGGCCTGATGCGGCGAATCGATCGCAATATCAAAGTGCGCGCGGCCGAGGACGCGGCCTCGCTGCGCGCCACGGCGGCCGCGCTCGCGGCGGCGAACCACAATTAGACGGACGGGAGGCATGGCGCTGGATTTCGCGCGCGCCGCTGAAAATTCGCCGCTGGCCGTTCGCGATCCCGCGCCTTGCAACTTGCCTAGTCGTGGTTAAGTCCCTAAGCTGCGCGGTAGGCTGTGGGGCGCGTGTCTGGTTTCGGCTTGGGCATCGGCGCAATGCTTCGGACCTGCGTGGCGAATTCCGGCGGACGCGTCTTTCCGCGGCGATGAAATCCGGCGACGGCAGAGGATGCCCTGGCTGGCAGGAGGAATCATAATAAGATGGCTGGAGACGTCGAATCAAAAGTTCGCGAAATTATCAGCGAGCAGTTGGGCGTGTCGGCGGACGAAGTGACGCCCGAGGCGTCGTTCATTGAGGACCTTGGCGCCGATTCGCTCGATATCGTCGAACTGGTGATGGCGCTCGAAGAGGAATACGGAATCGAAATCTCGGACGAAGACGCCGAGAAAATTCGCACCGTGAAGGATGTCGTCGGTTATATCGAAGCGCATAAGAGCTGAACGTTCGCGCCGCGCCGCCACGGCTGGCGCCCGCCGGCTCATGGCCGCTTATGCGTACGGAATCGGGATTCCGCTACGGCCCGCCGAGACTCGAATCGGCGGGCCGTCTTTTCGCCGCCTTGCGGCGGCGGCGCAAGCGGAGCGTTGAAGCGCGATGCGCTGTCCTTTTTGCCGTAATCGCGGCAACCGTGTGGTCGATTCCCGGCTTTCCGGCGACGGCGGCACGATTCGGCGCCGGCGGATGTGCTCGGCGTGCCAGCGGCGCTTCACCACTTACGAACGGGTCGAAGAAGCCGCGCCGGTGGTGGTCAAGAAGGACGGACGGCGCGAACCGTACGATCGGCTCAAGGTAATCGCCGGCATCAAGCGCGCCTGCGAAAAACGGCCGGTCTCGATGGAGACGATCGAAAAGATCGCCGACCGGATCGAGGCCGCCGCCGCCGACCTGGGCGGCAAGGAGGCGCCAAGCTCGCTGATCGGCGCCGCCGTGATGAACGCGCTGCATGAAATCGACCAGGTGGCGTACGTGCGCTTCGCCTCGGTCTATCGCTCCTTCAAGGATATCGGCGAGTTCATGCAAGAGCTTGAAGAGTTGATTCGCCAGCGCGAGAGCGATGGCGACGGCGTGGCGCGCGCCGCCGTGGCGGCGCCGAGCGCGCGCGCGCGCGACAAAAAGCGCGAGCCGCCCGCCTGACGATGGCGGTTCGACGCCCATCCCGCGGCGCCGCGCCGGCGCGATCGCCGTCCACCGCCGACGAACATTACATGCGGCTCGCGCTGGAGCTTGCGCGCGCGCAACTCGGCCTGACCACGCCGAATCCGGCGGTCGGCTGCGTGATTGTCCGTGGCGGCCGGATTGTCGGACGCGGCGCGACCGCGGCCGGCGGCCGTCCGCACGCGGAGGCGCTTGCGCTGGGCGCGGCCGGCGCGCGGGCGCGCGGCGCCACCGCTTACGTTTCGCTTGAACCCTGCGCCCATCGCGGACAAACCCCCTCGTGCGCCAGGGCCTTGGCCGCCGCTGGAGTCGCGCGCGTGGTCGCGGGATGCCTCGATCCCTATCCGCCGGTGCGCGGCCGCGGACTCGCGATTCTGCGGCGCGCGGGAATCGAGGTCGTCGCCGGCGTTGGCGAAAGCGCGTGCCGCCGCCTGAACGAGGGTTTCATCGCGCGGGTTACGCGCGCAATGCCGTTCGTCACGCTCAAGCTCGCGATGACGCTGGATGGCAGAATCGCGGCCGCAGGCGGAGATTCGCGCTGGATCAGTTCAGAGGAATCGCGCGCGCTGGTCCATCGCTGGCGCCGCGAGGCGGATGTCGTGATGGTCGGCGCGGCGACGGTCGCGGCGGATAATCCGCGGCTGAATTGCCGAAGCGCGGACGGCCGCGATCCGGCGCGCGTGATCGTCGATGGACGGCTGAGCGCGCCGCCCGCCGCCAAGGTGTTCCATCTGCCTTCATCGGCGCCGACGATCCTGGCGACGGCGGCGGAAAATCTCGCCCGCGCCCGCCGGCGTTACCGGCCCGATCCGGCCGGTCCGGCGCTCGAATTAATCGGTTTGCCCGGCGCGGCCGGGAAAATCGATCTCGCGGCGCTGATGCGCGAATTGGCGCGGCGCGGATACGCCAAAGTTTTGCTGGAAGGCGGCGCCCATCTGGCCGGCGCGGCGTTGGCCGCCGACGTGGTCGATCGCGTGGCGTTTTTCGTCGCGCCGAAAATTCTCGGATGCGGCGCGCCCGCCGTGAGCGGCCGCGCGCTCAGCCGGGTCGCCGACGCGATCGCGCTGGAAAATCCGCGCGCCACGCCGCTCGGCGGCGATTTGCTGATCGAGGCGGAAACGGCGCGCGGCGCGCGCCGGCGGCGGACCGGACGGCCGCGCCCGGCGAAAAATTAATCCCGCCGCGCGCGCGGGCGGACACAAACAATTTTGCGGACGGCGGACGCGATGGTACTATTCCGTCAGGAGAACAGTGACAGTGGCCGGCAGCGCGCTCGAAGCAGCATTTAGCCAGATTCGGTCCGGAAAGATGGTCGTCATGGCTTCCGACGACAGCGATTCCGGCGAGGGCGATTTGGTTATGGCGGCGGAGAAAATCACCCCCGCGCACGTCAACTTCATGGTCATCCATGGCCGCGGGGTGGTTTCAGTGGCGCTGCCCGAGCGGCGGATGCGTGAGTTGGGAATTCCGCTGGTGCCGTCGCGCCAGGGCGACGATTTCGCCGAACCGGCGGGCGCGCTGGTGGAGGCGCGCGAAGGCGTGACCACCGGAATTTCCGCCAACGATCGCGCGCGCACAATCCAGGTGCTGGCGTCGGAAAAATCCGGCCCCGAGGACCTGGTGATGCCCGGCCATGTGCTGCCGCTGATGGCGTTGAGCGGCGGCGTGATGATGCGCATTGGCCGGGCCGAGGGCGCGGTCGATCTCGCGCGCGGCGCCGGCATGCGGCCGATGGCCTGCTGTTGCGCGATTTTGCGCGAAGACGGCGAAGCCGCCCGCCTGCCGGAATTGCGGGAGTTCGCCAGCGTCCACGGCCTGCCGCTGTGCTTCATCCGCGATCTGGTCGCGTACCGGCTGAAACATGAAATTCTCGTCCAGCGGGTGGGCGAAAGCGCCTTCGCCGTGGCCGGCGGCGAATTCAACGCGATCGTCTTCCGCAATATCGTTGACGGCCGCGAACATCTGGCGCTGGTCAAGGGCAACGTCGGCGGCGGCCGTCCGGCGCTCGTGCGCATTCATTCGGAATGCCTGACGGGCGACGTTTTCGGCTCGACGCGCTGCGATTGCGGCGCCCAGCTTGCCGAATCGATCCGGCGGGTGAACGCGGCCGAGGCGGGCGTGATTATTTATCTCCATCAGGAGGGCCGGGGTATCGGTCTCGGCAACAAAATTCGCGCTTATGCGCTGCAGGATCAGGGATTCGACACGGTCGAGGCGAACCTCGAGCTGGGTTTCAAGGAGGATTTGCGCGACTACGGAATCGGCGCGCAGATTCTGCGCGATCTGGGCGTCGGCGCAATTCGGCTGTTGACCAACAATCCGCACAAGATCGAAAGCCTGCAACGCTACGGCGTCGCCGTTACGCGCGAGTCGCTGGAAACCCCGGCGCATCGCGGCAATATTGACTATCTGCGGACCAAGCAGGAAAAACTTGGCCATCTGTTCACCCAGCTCAAGGTAGTAACCTGACGCGGATGCGGCGGATGCCGGCGTGGCGCGGATTGAGCGGCGCCAAGGGCCGAAGCCATGAAGCTTATCGAAATGGAAGAGGACGAGCGCGTGGGCTTGCTCGATGAACTGGCGACCTTGGGCGCGGTCTGCGCGATTCGCGCGTGGCATCGCACGCGCGAGGATCCGGCGGTTTCGTATCGCCGCATGACCGACGAGGACGAGCGCGACTTCACGGAAGTGCTGCGCGCTTACGGCGTCGAGTATGAGCCGACCCTGAAAGCCGTGTTCTGGGCCGGGGCCGCGGGCGAGGAAGCTGGCCTGAGAGCGCCGGATTCGCGCGAACGGGGCCATTGAGCCGCCGCCCGGGCGGAATTGCCAACCAACGATGGGCGTCAGGCACAGCGGACGGGAAATTGCGATCCAGGCGCTTTATCTGCTGGATCTGCGCGAAGGCGCGTCCAACGATGATTTGCTGCTGTTCTTCGAGGCGTTCGCGGCGGATGAGCACGCGCGCCGCTTTGCGCTGCAACTGGTGGACGGCGTGCGCGGCGCGCGGGCGGCGCTCGATCGCGAAATCGCCGCCGATCTGGAGCACTGGTCGATCGGCCGGTTGTCCAGGGTCGATCACAATATCCTCAGGCTGGCGCTTTACGAACTGCTCCATTTGCCGGACGTTCCGGCGCGGGTCACGATCGACGAGGCGATCGAACTGGCCAAGACCTACGGCGATCGCGACTCGGGCCGTTTCGTCAACGGCGTGCTCGACCATCTGGCCGGGCGCCTGAAGCTCAAGGGCAAAGGTGAGGACGGACCTCCGGCGAAGGCCAACACTCCCGCCTGAGCGGCGCGGGGCGGATCGCGGCGGCGACGTTTTGCGCGCTGGCGGCCGGGTCGGCGGGCGATCGCGCGGAAACGGGGCGGGAGCGTAACCGGCCATGGCCTCCGAAAATGCGCTCGGCTGCTTGCGCGCCGCGGATCGCGAGCCGCCGCCGATCGTCCTGATCGCCGGTCCGCAGCCCTTCCTGCGCGAATATTTGCTTGACGCGATGCGTCAGCGCGCCGCTCGCGACGGTTTCGCCTATCGCTCGTTTCAGATCGCCGCCGGCGACGGTTTCGGCGGCGCGGTCGCGGAGTTGGAAGGCGCCGATCTGTTCGCGCCGCGCCGTTTCGTCGCGTGCCGGGTGCTGCGCGCCTATCGGGAGCGCGCGGCGGAGGACGACGACGCGGCGCGCGCCGACGCGTCCGCCGGGCGCGCCGTTCGCGCGGGCGACGAAGCCGCCCTGGGCGCGGCGCTCGAACGGCTGGCGGCCAACGTGCGCGTGGCGATCCTGTACGAACGCGACAGCGCGCCGGCCAAAATCAAACGCATCGTCGAGCGGCTGGGCCTGGCGATCAATTGCCCGCGTCCGTTCGACAATCAGATCGCCCAGTACGCGGAAATTTTCGCCCGCCGGCTCGGACTCAGGCTGAACGCCGACGCGGTCGATCTGCTGATCGGGCGGCATGGCGCGGACCTGGCCGCGATCGTCAACGCGCTCGGGCGCGCGGCGATCCATGTCGAGCCGGGCGGCCGGGTCGAAGCGGCGGTGTTCGGCGCGTCCGCCGGACGGCGCGTGCCCGAACCGTTCGAACTGGCGGAGAGCGTCGCGCGCGGCGGCGGCGCCGCGGCGGTGGCGATTTTCGATCGGGCGGTGGCGGCGGGACGCGACCCGATCGAAATCCTGGGCGTTGAAATTATTCCGACGCTGCGCCGGATGCTGGCGGCGGCGGCGCTGATCGAGCGGCGCAAGGGAGCGGCCGAGGTGGCGCACATTCTCGGCCTGCCGCCTTCGAGTCCGCTGGTGACGCGCGCGATCGACGGCGCGCGGCGCTGCGGCTGGCGCCGGCTCCGCGAAGCCCATCGCCGCGCCTGCCAACTCGACGCTGGCTTCAAGGGCGGAACGATTAAAGAGCGCGAAGCCGCGATCGGCGGACTACTGATCGAACTGAATGCGTAAACGGCGGGCCGCGGAAAACCGCGCCCGCCGCGCGGTCAGGCGCTGGGCTGCGCGGCCGGGGCGGCGTGATGGGTCTGATGCAGCTTGCGGGACAGCCGCGCGATTTTGCGTGACGCCGTGTTCCTGCACACAACCCCTTTGGTCGCGGCTTTATTCAGCACTTTCATGGCCTGGCGCAACGCCGCTTCGGCGGCCTGCGGATCGCTTCCGGCGATCGCCTCTTGCGCGCCTTTGGCGGCCGTGCGCACGCGCGTCTTGATCGCGCGGTTGCGCGCCTGACGCTTGAGACTCTGGCGATGGCGCTTGCGCGCGGACGGATGGTCTGGAATATGCGGCATAAGCACAATTAATTAACAGCCGGCTACGCTTTCGTCAACCGGCCGGCCGCGCGATTTACCCGGATTTGGCGGCGCGTTTGGCTTCATTCCATAAGGCGTCGAGTTCCGCCGGCGCGAGCGCGCGCAGCATCAGGCCGCGGGCCGCCGCCAGCCGCTCGACCTGGCCGAAGCGCGCGACGAACTTGTCGCAGGCGCGGCGCAGCGTTTCCTCGGCGCGATCGCCGATAAAGCGCGGCGCGTTGGCCAGCGCCAGCATCATATCGCCGATTTCGGCCGCCGCCGCGCCGAGGTCGTCGGCCGCCAGCGCGCCTTCGACCTCGTCCATTTCTTCGCGCACCTTGGCGAGCACGTCATGGATATCCCGCCAGTCCATCCCGGCCGCGCGCGCCCGCTCGCCGAGTTTTTCCGCGCGGGTCAGCGCGGGCAGCGCCCGCGCGACTCCGTCGAGGGCGGATTTGGCGCCGGCGCGGTCGCGCTCGTCGCGCTTGATGCGTTCCCAGTTTTCGATCACTTCGGCGGCGGAATTCGCCGCCGCGCCCGCGTAAACGTGCGGATGGCGCCGGACGAGCTTGTCGGCCGCCGCACCCATCACTTGCGCGACCGTGAAGCGGCCGTTTTCTTCCGCGATTACGCCGATCGCCAGCGCCTGCGCGATTACGTCGCCAAGTTCATCGACGATTGCGGCCGTTTCGTCGCGCTCGATCGCGTCGAGCGCTTCATAAGCTTCCTCGATCAGATGGCGGCCGAGGCCGGTGATGGTCTGCTCGCGATCCCAGGGGCAGCGCTGGCGGAGTTCGCGAATGATTGCGCAAAGGCGTGAAAATTCGCCCGTCGCGGCGTCAAATGATGCGTCGGCCATAGCCGCAAATCTAGCATGGCGCGCCGCCCGGAAAAGCCGCGCGAAGCTTTACGCGGCGCGGCGCGGCAGATGCTCCTCAAGGAAGCGCGAGAGGTCGCGGATTCCGTCGGCGGCGACTTCATGGCCGCAATCGTATTCCCGCGACGTCACGTTGACGCCGAGTTCCCGCAGCGCCTCGACCGATTTCCGCGCCCGGGCGATTTCGATCGCCTGATCGGCGCGGCCATGCTGAACCATCGCGGGCATCCGGCCCAGCGCGGCGCGGTCGCCGGCGAGTCCGGCCAGCCGTTCCGGAAAGGCGGTGGCGATGCCCACCAGCGCGGCGAAACGCTCGGGCCATCGCACCGCCAGACTGTAGGCCATCATGCCGCCCTGGCTGAAGCCGGCTGCGACGATGCGGTCCCGATCGACGGGATAGCGTGCGCAGGCTTCGTCGATAAACTCGTTCAGGCGATCGACGGCGGCGTCCACCTGGCCGGAATCGGGCTGCGTGCCGAGCCGCATCGGATACCATCCGTAGCCGTTGATTGCGCCGATCTCGACTTCGACCGGCCCTTGCGGGCAAATCACAAGAAAGCGTCCGTTGGCGATGAACGGCGCGAGTCCCTGCAGGTCCAGCGCATTGGAGCCCCATCCATGCATCGCGAAAATCGCCGGAAACGGTCCCGGCCCGGCGGGTTCATAGGCGCAGTGAACGAGTTGCATCCGGCGATCCTCCAAGGGCGCATCTTAGATCGAGCGCGGCCGCGCCCGCCAGCCCGCGCCGTCCGCCGCGGAACGCGCGCCGCGGCCGGCGTTCATCTTCGGCCGCCGGTGCGCTACCCTGCCCGAGACGCCGCCGCGCCGTTTCGTATCGTGGCGCCGGACGGCGGCAGCGGGGAGAAGTTCGCGTAAGTGTTCGGACAGGATTCGGCGAGGCCGCGCGCGGCGCGGTACGGGATGACGCTCGCGTTCGCGACGCTCGCGTTCGCGACGAACGCCCTTGCGGATAGCGGCGGCGCGGCCGCCGCCACCGGCAAGCGCGCGGGCGTCGCCGCGGGCGTGATGCTGCTCGCGCTCGTTATCTATGCGCTCTGGCTGCTGGCCGCGCCGCTGATGCGGGCGCGCGACCGCGGCCCGCTCAAAGCGCTGGCCCTGCTCGCCGGCCTAATCGCGCTCAAAGCGCCGCTGTTGCTGGTTACGCACGGCTTCGCCACGGATATCGGCACTTTCGAGGCGTGGGCGCTCAGGCTCGCCGCGGCGGGACCGGCGCGGCTCTACGCGCCCCATTATTTCCTCGATTATCCTCCCGGCTATCTGTACGCGCTGTGGGCCGCCGGCGCGGCGGCGCGCGCGTTCGGCGTGGTTGGCGGTCCGTGGCTCAAGGCGCTGATCGAAACGCCGCCGCTGATCGGCGACTGGCTGCTCGCCTTTGCGGTTTTCCTCTTCGTTCGCCGGAGCAATCGGCCGCTTTCGGCATGGGCCGCGATGCTGCTGGTGGCGCTCAATCCGGCGATGCTGTTCGATTCCGTCGTTTGGGGCCAGACAGACGCGCCGCTGGCGCTCGCGATGTTTCTCGGCGTCGCGATGATGCTCGACGGGGAATTCGAAATCGGCTGGGGACTGGCGGGCCTGGCCGTCCTGATCAAGCCGCAGGGCCTGATGCTGCTGCCGGTGCTGGGCGTCTGGACGCTGCTCAAGCTCGACGCGCGGCGCTGGTGGCGGGCGGCGCTGGGCTTGATCGCGGTAATCGCGGTAGGCGCGGCGCCCTTTCAAATCGGCCATCGCTGGGACTGGCTGCCGCGATTGTATCTGTCGGGCGCCGCCTATTATCACGAAACTTCGGTCAACGCGTTCAACCTGATGGCGCTGCTTGGCGGAATCCGCCGGCCCGATTCGACCTCCTTTCTCGGCGTTTCATGCTTCGCGATCGGGATGGGTCTGCTGGTCCCGCTCTATCTCTACGCCGGATGGCTTCTGTGGCGCGCGCCGGACCGGCGCAATCTGCTCTTTGCCTGCTTTATCGCCCTGTTCGGATGCTTCATGCTCGCGCCGCGGATGCATGAGCGTTATCTCTATGCGGCGCTGGTTTTTGCCGCGCCGCTCGCCCTCGAGGAGCCGGCGCTGCTCGCGATTTTCGGGCTGCTGACGCTGAGTTGCGCGCTGAATCTCACTTACGCGCTGCACGTGCTGCGCACCGTCGTCTTTATGCGCCCGCGGGATGCCGTCGCGATGCTGGCGGCGGCCGCGAATCTGGGCGTGTTCGCGATCGTGATTGGCTACGACGCCGCGCGCTATCGCCGCGCCCGCGGCATCCTTGCCGCGCCCGCGGATGCGCAAGTCGCCGCTGGTGAAAGCGCCGCGCCGGCGGTCGCCGGCGGCGCCGAACAATGGCTTCGCGCGCGGCTCGATCGGTTCAAGCGCGCGGTCGCTTTACGACCGCCGGCGGCGGATTTTCTCGCGCCGTTGCCGTGGCGCGCGCGCGACACGCTGACGCTGCTGGCGCTGCTCGCCGGCGCGGGCGCGCTGCGCTTCTGGCGTCTGCGCCATCCCCGGGAACTGGTTTTCGACGAAGTGCATTTCGTTGGCCAGGCGCGCCATTACCTGCGCAACGAACGCTTTCTGGACCCGCATCCGCCGCTCGCCAAGCTGCTTATCGCGCTCGGCATTATGCTCTTCGGCGACCATTCATGGGCATGGCGGCTGGGCACGGCGACGCTCGGCACGGCGCTGGTCGGAATCACCTACCTGCTGGCGCGGCGGATGTTCAAATCGCGGCTGGCGGCGACGCTCTCGGCGAGCTTTGTCATGCTCGACGGTTTTTTTATCGTCGATTCGCGAATCGCGGTAATCGATATCGTTTATATCACCTTTGCCGCGCTTGCTTATCTGTTCCTGTTCCGGCTGATGCAGAACACGGATCCGCGCGACCGTCTGCGCACGCTGGTCTGCATGGGCGTCTCGCTCGGCCTCTGCCTTGGCTCCAAACTCTATGTGCAGGGGGTCGTTTTTTTGTTTGCCGGCGGCTTCGCGCTGTTCGCCGTGATGCGTCCGGACGGGCCTGGCGCGGCTCCCCCTGGCGCGGCTCCCGATGACCGCCGCGTGCGGATGGCGCGCGGGCTGGGCGCCGCGCTGATCCTCGGTTCGCTGGGCGGGATATTCTATCTCGCCTGCTTCCTGCCGCATTACGCGCTCGGCTGGTGGGGCGGAATCAGCGACCTGTTCCATTACTACAAAGACGTGATGTGGTACGAAAACAGCGTTTCCACCGCGACCCATCCCTACGCCTCGCCGTGGTGGAGCTGGCCGCTGATGCTGCGGCCGGTCGCGTACTGGCAGAATTTCCCCGCCCACGGCGATGTTTCGACGATCTGGGGCGCCGGAAATCCGGTGCTCTGGTGGGGCGTGATACCGGCGATAACGATCGCGCTGATCCGGACGATCGAGCGGCCCGATCTGACGCGCACGTTTCTCGTCATCGGCTATTGCGCCTTTCTCGCGATGTGGATACCGATTGGGCGGATATTATTTCTCTATCATTATTTGCCCTCGGTATATTTCGGCTACTTGGCGCTGGGCGGCGCCATGATGGATTGCTGGCGCGGCGACGCCGAATGGTGGGAGACGATCGCCTTCATGTTCGCGCTGTTCGCGCCGATCGTGATCGGACTCGGCCATATCGCGTCCGGGATGCATCCGGCCTTCCTGCCCGCGCGCTTGCGGCCGCTCTGCGGCGTCCCGATCTGGATCGCGCTGGCCGCCGGATGGGCGTTGACGGTGCGCAATCCCAAGGCGTGCGGACGGCTGACCTGCGTGGCGTTTCTTGGCTGCGCCGCGGCGGCGAGCGTCTATTTCATGCCGGTATGGCTCGGCACGCCGATTTCGCGCGCCGGATATTACGCGCGGATGTGGTTTCAGGGGCCGGGACTGAGAAACTGGATTTGAACTGCACGGAGATGCGGCGCAACCGACGAAGCCTCGCGGCGCTGACGGCGGCCGCGCTAATCCTGTGCGCGGGCGCGGCGGCGCGCGCGGCCCGCACGAGTCCGCTCACCAATGGCGACTTCCGGCGCGGCTCGGGCGCCGCGTGCGACGGCTGGCGCACCGACGCGTGGATTCTCGATCCGGCGGCGACGACCTATGCGTGGATCGCGCCGCGTCAAGGACATCCCGCCGAACTGGAAATCGACACCCATCGAGACAACGACGCGCGCTGGCTACAGACCGTGCCGCTCAGCCCCGGCTGGTATCACGCGAGCGTCGCGGCGCGCACCGAAAACGCCTCGAAATATTTCACCGGCGCCACGATCAGCGTGCTCGAAGACGGCATCAGGTCGCCGGACCTGCGCGAAACCACCGGCTGGCGGCGGATCGGTTTCTATCTGCATGTGGGCGGACGCGGCGCGGATGTCGATATCGCGCTGCGGCTCGGCGGCTATATGAATCTGACTCGCGGCAAGGCCTTTTTTCGCGACGCGCGAATCGAGCGGATCGCGGCGCCGCCGCCCGGCGCCACGCCGGTCTTCGACCTCGACGCGATCCGCCGCGCCGAAACCACCGGTCCGATCGGCCGGCCGTGGTCGCTTGCCGCGACTTTCGCCGCCTATGCGCTGCTTGGAATCGCCGGATGGATTATCTTTCGCCGGACCATCCCCCGCGGCGTCAGGCCGCGCGCCGGCGCGGGCCGCGGTTAGCCGGAGGACGGCTTGAAGCTCGGCCGATGCTCGAGCTTCGATTGCTTTTCGATTTCCCGCAGCAATTTGGTCTCGGCGACGCCGCGCGAGATGCAATGCTCGGCGCTCAGTGGACGGGCCGGGATGTGCAGCACCGCGGTATAGACCGCCTGCACGGTGACCAGGCTCGCCTCGTCGCCGTCGGGTTTAACCGCGAAATTGTAAACCGCCGTCGCTTCGGCGTTGGGCTTGGCGTTGTACTTGGCCGCGAGCGTGCGCAATTCGCCGCAATCGGCCTGTTTGAGGCTGAATCCGCCTTGGGCTTCGCTTTCGATTACGCCGTTGTTCGGATCCTCGGCGATAATTTTGAAATCGTTGCGCGCCACCACCGCATGCACCGCGTCCCACGCGAGATCGTATGGAATCGCGAGGCGCGCCCGCTTGTCGGCGACGGGCGGCGGCGTCGTGGTCGGCGGATAAAAACATCCGCCGATGCCGAGCGCGAAGAGGGCAATCACGGTCCGGAATTTCATCGCTGCGCCACTTGGACAATAGCAGACCAGGCAAGCAATTTCGCGAATTTGGCGATAGTCGCACGCCAGGCCGACTCCCCACGCCCGCGCCGTCTATGCTACCCTTGCTCAGAATCAGGGGCGCCGTGCGCGCTTCGGAGGCTTAAGCGATGTCTGGTCATTCCAAATGGAGTTCAATCAAGCATAAAAAGGCCGCCCGCGACGCCAAGCGCGGGAAGGTCTTCACCAAGTTGATCAAGGAGATCACGATCGCCGCGCGGCTCGGCGGCGGCGATCCGGGGGCGAATCCCCGCCTGCGCACGGCGATTGTGACCGCCAAGGCGCAGTCGATGCCCAATGACAATATCGATCGCGCGATCAAGAAGGGCGTCGGCGAACTCGGCGGCGGCGCCCTCGAGGAAATCTCCTACGAAGGCTACGGTCCCGGCGGCGTCGCGATTATCGTCGAGGTGGTCACCGATAACCGCAATCGCGTGGTCGCCGAACTACGCCACATGTTAGCGCGCCACGGCGGCAATCTCGGCGAGTCCGGATGCGTCGCGTGGATGTTCCGTAAGCGCGGCGTAATCACGATCGAAAAGGGCGCCGCCGAAGAAGACAAGCTGATTGAACTCGCGCTCGAAGCCGGCGCCGACGACGTCACCAGCGACGCCGACGGCTATCAGGTGCTCACCGCGCCCGAGAATTTTTCCGCCGTGCGCGAGGCGCTCGAACGGGCCGGTATCGCGATCGCCAACGCCGAAATCGCCAAGCTGCCGGAAACCACCGTGAAGGTTTCGGGCCATACGGCCGAGCAGGTGCTCAAGTTGATGGAGGAACTCGAGGATCACGACGACGTGCAGGGCGTCGCGGCGAACTTCGAAATGGACGACGAGGAAATGGCGCAGTTTTCCGCCGCGTAGGGGATTGCGCCGGACGGCCCGCGGCGGAAATGGGCGGCGGCCGAGGTCTGAGATGCGGGTGCTGGGAATCGATCCCGGAAATGCAATCTGCGGCTGGGGCGTAATCGAACGCGCGGGCGCGGCGCGCTTTATCGCCGCCGGAGCGATTCGGCCCGCCGTGGCGTTGCGCGGTCCCGCGCGGCTCAAGGAAATCCATGACCGGCTGCTCGAACGGATCGACGCCCATCGGCCGGACGTTATCAGCCTCGAACGCAGTTTCGCCGCGCTCAACGTGCAAAGCGCCTTCAAATTGGGTGAAGCGCGCGCGATGGCGATGCTGGCGTCGGCCGAACGCGGTATCGAACTGTTCGAATATAATCCGACCGACGTGAAGCTCACGATCGCCGGCTACGGGCGCGCCGACAAACGCCAGGTCAAAGAGATGGTGCGCCGCACGCTTACGCTCGACCCCGAGTTTCCGCTGGGCGACGACGCCTCCGACGCGCTCGCGATCGCGCTCTGCCACGCCTTCCGCGCGCGCACGCCCCGGCCTGACGCGGCGCGCCGCCCGACCATCGCGGCGCGGGCGCGCCCGCATCCGGCGGGCGTCTCATGATCGCTTCGCTCGCGGGCCGCGTGCGCAATCGTGAAGCGGGCCGAATCGTGATCGAGGCCGGCGGCGTCGGCTACGAAATCTTCGTGCCGTTGACCACTTACTATCGCACGCCCGGCGTCGGCGCGCCGGTCGAGCTCGAAATCCGCCAGGTGGTGCGGGAAGACGCGCTCGCGCTCTATGGCTTCGCCACCGTCGCGGAGAAACAGGCGTTCGATCTGCTCCTCGGCGTTCAGCATGTCGGCCCCCGGCTCGCGCTCGCGATTTTGTCGGTGCTCGCGCCCGAGGATCTGGCGGACGCGGTCGCCAACGGCGACGTCGAACGAATCGACGCGGTGCCCGGCGTCGGACCGAAAGTCGCGGAGCGGGTGGTGCGCGAACTGCGCGATCGCGTCGGCGCTCTGGCGCTGAGCGTGGCCGCGATGCCGGCGGCGAGCGGCGGCATCGCGGCGGGCGCGAACGCTTTGCTCGACGACGCCCTTTCCGCCCTGGTCAATCTTGGCTACAAACCGGCCGAGGCGCGGCGCGCGCTCGAAGCGGTCGTCGCCGGCGCGGCCGGCGACGGTATCGAGGCGCTGATTAGACAGGCCCTGGCGGTGCTGCTCGGTGAAAAGTAAGCGCGGCAAAGGCAAAGATGATTTAGCGCCGTCGGCGGAGACGCCCGAGGCGTCCACGGAGCCCGGAGCGCCGGAGACGTTCGGGGACGATGCGCCGGGCGTCGCCGAAACGGCGCGCGTGGCGGCTGACGCGCGGCTGGCCGCGACCGGCGAGACCGAACAGGAGCGCGTCTTCGACCTTTCGCTGCGGCC
>DAHZDR010000030.1 GCA_027403435.1 Deltaproteobacteria bacterium | reverse complement strand
GAGCGCACGATCGAGGCGCACATCTTTGATTTCGACCGCGATATCTATGGCGCCGACGCGCGGCTCGAACTGATCGAGCGCATCCGGCCGGAGCGCAAATTCGACTCGGCGGCGGCGCTGGCCGCGCAAATCGCGGCGGATTTGAAGCGCGCCCGCGAAATCCTCACGCCCGCCTGACCGCGGCTTCCTGAGGGTCGAAACGCCGCGGGGTTTTCAGCGGAGTTGCGCGGCGGGTTCGACCCATTCGCGCGCCATCGCTTCGAGCACGGCCGGCAGTTCCGCTTCGCGCTCGGGCATCCGGAAGGTTCGCACGATTTCGCTCACGCCCGCCTCGTGGTAGCCCTTCAGGTCGCCAGGCGCGACCGGCTGGGTGTAGGGCGCCGCGATAATCTCGACCTCGCCGGGCGCGCGGCCGTTTTCCTTGAGCAGCGCGTGCAGCCGTCCGACCTTGGCTTTCGCCGTATCGGGCGTGAGATTGAAGCCGAACCATCCGTTGCCGTATTGCGCGACGCGGCGCAGCGCTGGTCCGCTCTCGCCGCCGAAGATAATCGGCACGCGCCCGCCCTGCGCCGGCTTCGGATAGCTGCGGGCCGCGGCGAAGTTGACGAATTCGCCGTGGAAGGTGGTGCGATCCTCGCTCCACAGGCGGCGCATCGCGTCGATATATTCACGGGTGCGCTGGGCGCGCCGCTCGAACGGAATGCCGAGCGCCGTGAACTCCTCTGACGACCATCCGATACCCACGCCGAGCGCGAAGCGTCCGTCGCTCAGGCGATCGACGCTCGCGATGGTTTTCGCCAGCTCCAGCGGATTATGCTCAGGCACGAGACAGATGCCGGTGGCGAGCCGGATACGCGAGGTGTGCGCGGCGGCCCAGGTCAGCGCGATAAACGGGTCCATCCAGTCGGCGTCGGCGGCGGTGGCAAAGGCGCCGTCGGCCGAATAGGGATATTTCGACTCGGGGTAGGAATCGAACAGCACCACATGTTCCGGCGCCCACAGCGTGCCGAAGCCCAGGCGTTCGACCTCCCGCGCCAGCGTGCGCAGATATTGCGGCTGCGCTCCTTGCATCAAGCCAGCGGCTAACAAGCCAATCTTCATCGGTTTTTCCTCGAAAGGTTCCAGTCCGGCGCGGCGCCGCCTTCAGGGTTTTACGAACTTCAGGACGAAGCGGTCCTGCGTGTGGTTCATCTTCCAGAACGGTTGCGTGCGCGGGTCTTTGGGATTGCGCAGCACGTTGGAGGTCGCGGCGAGCCGAAAGCCCGCCGCCTCGACCTGCTTGATTACGGTCGCCTCGTCGATTCGATGCAGTGTGTTGGTTGCGCTCGTGCCGGCGCCGGCCTTCGCACTGTTATCGACGACCGCGTAGATTCCGCCGGGCTTGAGCGCCTTGAAGACTGTGGCGTTGAGCGCCGCCGGGTGCGCGCCGATATTGAACAGATCGTGATAGTTAAGATTAATAAAGACCGCGTTGAGCGAACCGGGCGCGACCGGCAGCAAATCCGGCGAACCGAACGGTTTGACGACCTCGACCACGTTCGTCATTCCGGGCTCCTTGAGCCGGCTTTGCCAGAGCGTTTCGTTGGCTTTGAATTTCTCGGGAAACGGCCCGTTCTGCGAATAAACCTTGCCGCCGGGGCCGACGATGCGGGCCAGCAGTTCCGTGGTGTAGCCGCCGCCGGCCCAGAGGTCCGCCACGCGCATTCCGGGCTTGACGCCGAAGAAGGCCATCACTTGCGCGGGCTTGCGCGATTCGTCGAGCGCGCGATCCTTGGCCGGACGGTCGGGCGAGTTAATCGCGGCGGTGATATAGGCCGGGATTTTTGCCGCTGGAATCGCGGATTCGTGCCGGACTTTCGCATGCCTGGCGGCGGCGCGGGCGCTCGGCGGCGCGGCCGCCGCAAGCGCAATCACGGCAAAGATGGCGATCAGCGTTCGCATGGCGATTTTCATCGAAGACTCCTGATCTGACGTACATCGGGGCGCGCGGTTCATTGGCGTGGCCCCGATTGCTTCCGTCCGCGCTCCATCACGGCCGCGCGATGCTGTTCGAGGTCTTTGAGATTGGCGCGCGAGTTAAAGGCGCGGAACGCTTCCTGTTCGATCCGGATCGCGTCGCCGAGCGTCGCCCGGGTGGTTTTGTCGTAAAGCTGTTTGAGCTCGCGCACGACGGCCTGATTGGCGCTCAGAATCTGCGCGGCCAGCGCGCGCGCCTCGTTGAGCGCCTCGCCCTTGGGCGTCACGCGATTGACCAGGCCCATCCGCTCCGCCTCGCGCGCGCTCAGATAATTGCCGGTGAGCGACAACTCCCTGGCCTTGCGGACGCCGATCGCGCGCGGCAGCCGCGCCGTCATCCCGCCGCCGGGCATCACGCCGACGCGGGCGTGGGTGTCGGCGAACTGGGCGTCTTCGGCGGCGACGATCAGGTCGCAGGCGAGCGCCAGCTCGAAACCGCCGGTCACGGCGAAGCCGTTGACCGCGGCGATTACGGGGACCTTCATGTCCTCGATCACGCTGATGAAATTGACCGCCGAGCCGTCACGGGCGAGCGCGCCGGGTTCACGGCTGGAGTCCGCGCCCAGCTCGCGTAAATCCAATCCGGCGCAAAACGCGCGCCCCGCTCCGGTGATAATCACCACGCCCGCCTCGGCGTCGTCGCGCAGCGCGCTCATCGCGCGGGAAAAAGCCCCGCGCAGTTCCCGATTGAGGGCGTTGAGCTTTTCGGGACGGTTAAGCGTGACGGTCGCGATACCGTCGGCCTTATCGACCAGGACCACCGTTTCACTCATGATTATTCGGCGACCTCCGTCGCGAAGTCGTAACATAGCGGCGGCGGGCTTGCCAAAAGCGCGGCGATCGGGCCTTCGGCCGGCGGCGGGTGGGCGTGCGCCGCCCGGGCGGGTGGTCTCCCCGGACGCGCGGGCCGTGACTAGCGTGGAGGCGGCGCGCTCAGCATATAATCGGAGGCGGCACGGGCGGCGGCGCCGAACGGCGCGACGGAAGGAATCGCCGCATCACTTTGATGATCGATTCGACGGTCCACGACGAACATAGCGGCGGCTTCGCCGGGATGCGCGTAATCGCTTTCGAGAGCCGGATGGCGGCGGAGACGCGCGCGTTGATCGAACGCTTTGGCGGCCGCGCGATAGTTGCGCCCGCGATGGCCGAAGCGCCGCTCGAAGATAATCAGGCGGCGTTTGAATTTGCCGGCCGGTTGCTCGCCGGCGGCTTCGAGATCGTGATTTTTCTGACCGGAGTCGGCGTGCGCGAATTGTTCCGCGTGCTCGAAGCACGCTATCGGCGCGCGGAATTAATCGCGGCGCTGGGCCGCGCCGTGACCGTCGCGCGGGGGCCCAAGCCGGTCGCCGCGATGCGTGAGCTGGGGCTGGAGCCGACGCTCACGATCCCG
>DAHZDR010000029.1 GCA_027403435.1 Deltaproteobacteria bacterium | reverse complement strand
ATCCACTGGCGCGACAGCCGCCTCGAATGGCCCGTGCGCAACGGCTTTATCGAGTTGGTGGCGCGGGAATTCAAGGCGGGTAAGATGATGTTTCCGCCGCGGGCGACCTGAAACCGGGCGGTTGCGCTCAAAAATACGGAGGCGATACGTTTATGCCAGTCGAGTATATCCCACGCACGCGCGAGCTTTATCGCGCTTTCGCGCCCTACCGATGGGTGGTGAACACGGATCCGCCGCCGTGGACGCCGCTGCGCAAGCCGATTGCTCAATCCAAACTCGCGCTGATTGGTTCGGGCGGAATTCTCTACCGCGATCAGCCGCGGTTCCATCGCGAGGACGCGAGCTATCGGCTGATTCCGAAGAACGCGGCGCAGGCCGACCTCGCGGTCTGGCATTTCGGCTACAAAACCGACGACGCCAGCCGCGACCATAATTGCGTCTTTCCGCTGGCGCGCCTGCGCGAGCTTGAGGCGCAGGGCGTAATCGGCGAATTCGCCGATCCGGCCTACAGCTTCATGGGCGGTATTTATTCCGCGCGCAAAGTGCGCGAGGAACTGGCGCCGCGTCTCCTCGACGAGCTCAAAGCCGCGCACGTTGACGCCTGTTTGCTGGCGCCTGCCTGACCCGTCTGCCATCAGTCCGTTGGACTGATCGCCCGAGTCGTCGAAGCCGCCGGAATTCCGACCCTGTGCATGACGTCGGCGCTGGATATCACGCAAGCGGTGAATCCGCCGCGCGCGGTTTTTCTGAATTTTCCGCTCGGCCATCAGACCGGCAAGCCGAACCAGCCGGATTTGCAGCGGCGGATCCTGCTCGACGCGTTGCGCGCCTTCGATTCGATCGGCAAGCCGGGCGCGATCGTCGAATTGCCCTACGTCTGGGACGAAAACGATCGCACTTGGGAGGCGACGGATTACACCGACGGCTTCCTGGCCGAACGTCCGGCCAAGCTCGATGCGGACCAGACCGAAGCTAAGCGGCGCGCTCGCTTCACCGCATCGACTTGATTGAAAATCGTGTAAATTGGGGCGCGTCCGGCTTGCGCAATCGCGCGAAACCGGGCGCGCCGCCATCGCGCATGGCGAATCCTGACACGAGGCGAATCCAAAATGGGCTGGCTTGAGCTAATCACGCTGCTTGCGCTTCTGGAGTATCTCGCGATGGGCCTGATGGTCGGACGCGCGCGCGAAACCTACAACGTCGCCGCGCCCGCCACCACCGGCGATCCGACCTTCGAGCGCTACTACCGCGTCCATCAGAACACGCTGGAAGCGCTGATTATCTTCATCCCGGCCGTGTGGATTTTCGCCATGCTGGTCAATCGCCCGCTCGCAATTATTCTCGGCTTCGCTTTTATTGCCGCGCGCGCATGGTACGCCCGCTCCTATGTCGCCGAACCGGCCAGCCGCGCGCTCGGCGCCATCGTGACCTTCGGAGTCAACGCAATTTTGCTGCTCGGCGCGGTGATCGGCCTGATCGTCCATTCGCTCTAACGCCGGGGCCGCCCCGGCCAGTTTACGCGCGCGGTCCGAGCGGCTAGATTCTTAGACCCAATAGGTCAGCTTTCTGACTTTGAGAAGGAGAATCCGCTATGGCGATAGAACGCAGCGGCGCCGTGACGATGCGCGGCAACCCGCTTACCCTGGTTGGAGCGGAACTTGCGCCAGGCCAGAGCGCGCCGGCTTTCAAGCTGATCGGCGCCGGGATGAAGGAAGTAACGCTCGATCAGTTCAAGGGCAAGGTCAAAATCATCTCGACGATTCCCTCGGTCGATACTCCCGTATGCGACGCGGAGACGCGCCGTTTCAACGAGGAAGCGGCCAAACTGCCGGCCGATGTCGTCGTGCTGACGGTGTCGATGGACCTGCCGTTCGCGCAGGCGCGATGGTGCGGC
>DAHZDR010000025.1 GCA_027403435.1 Deltaproteobacteria bacterium | reverse complement strand
GAGCATCCCGGCCGCCGCGATCGCCGTCGCCGAAGTGTCGCGATTCGTATGCGGAATCGCCGGGTCGTCGAAATCCCAGAACGCCACCCGATCGGGCGGCACGTGCGCGTTCCACCAATGCGCCGCGCGCTCCGCCGGTTGGAGCAGCGCCAGATCGCCGGTCCAATGCGCCGCGAGCGCCCATCCCAAAACGCCCCACGCCTGCGCCCGCGCCCAGGTGCTCGAATCCGTGATGCCCTTGTGCGTGTAGCGCCGCTTCATTGCGCCGGTCGCCGGATCGAACGATGCCGACTGGCAGATCGAGCCGTCGGCGCGCATGCAGAATTCGATATGGCGACGCGCATGGCGGGCGCCGATTTCGCGCAGACTGGCGTCGCCGGTTTCCCGCGCGGCCCACCCCAGAAGCGCCGCGATCTGCACGACATCGACTTCCGATTCGCCGACGCCGACGCTATGCGCCTCCTCGAATTCCGCGCCCATCGGGATAACTTCGGCGCGCGGATTGTAGCTGGCGGCGAGCGATCGCGCCGCCGCGATTCCCAGTTCGCGCGCGGCGGCGTCGCCGCGAAGAATCGCGCCGAGCGCCGCGCCGTAATAAAAGAGCAACCCGCGCGCCGACGTCTGCGAATCGACCCGCGAACGCAGCCGCGCGGTCCACTCCGCGCCCAGCTTCGCGTAGCGATCGTCGCCGGTCGCCGCCGCCGTCAGCCAGAGCATCGCGTTCCAGTAGCCGCCCGTCCAATCGCCATGCGGGGTCAGCGTCCACGCGCCGGAAGCGGGTTCGGCGAAATGCGGAAAGCCGTCGCGCACGGTCGCGGCGGTATGATCGACCCGCGCCCGCATCCGTGCGATTGCCGCGTCCCATTGCGTTCCAGCCATCGGATTCACTCCTTTCGCGCGTGCCTACGCCAGGTTCTTCTTGAAGAACGCGGTCATTTTGGGCCAGAGATCGAACGCCGCCTTTTCGCGATAGCTCGGCCGATAGTCGGCGAAGAAGGCGTGGCCGGCGTTGCGGAAAATTTCCACCTCGAATTGCTTGCCGGCGGCGGCCAGCCGCTTGCGCAGTTCCTCGGCGTCGGCGGGCGAGGGATTCTGGTCTTCCTCGCCGCAGACGACGTAAAGCGGACAATGGAGCCGCGGCGCGAGATCGATCACCGGCGTCGGCCGCTCGGGGGTAACGGCCGCGTCGGGCGTGGCGCGCGTGATAAATCCGCCCCAGCAATCGATCGCGGCGTCAACCTTGCCGCTCGAACAGGCGAACAGCAGCGTCCATCGGCCGCCAACGCAGAACCCGACGCATCCGACCTTGCCGCTGGCGCCGGGCTGCGCGCGGACGAAGGCCGCGGCGGCGTCGAAGTCGCGCACCAGTTGCGCATCGGCAAGGCCGAACATCTTGGCGCGCACCTCGGTCATGTCGCCCGGATTGCGGGGCGCGCCGACGCGCGAATAGACATCGGGCGCGAACGCGATAAAGCCCTGGTTGGCGAAACGGCGGGCGACGTCGCGCTCATGCTCGACGAGTCCAAACGCCTCGTGCAGGATGATCACGCCGGGATAGTTTCCCGGCGCCTTGGGCCGCGCCAGATAGGCGCGTATCGCGAAACCGTCGCTCTGAAAGGTAACGTCGCTCGTCGCGAGCGCGCCGGGATTCGTCACTTCTCCGGGTAATGCCATCTTCGGTCACCTCAGCTTTCGCATCTTGATCGAGGCGGACGCCGTTCGCGAAGCTCAGACGAACGGCTGGCGCGCCCATCCTTCTTCATAGGGCGTCAGGAAACGCGGCGTCACGGCCAGCCGCTTGAATTTCCATTCGCCGCCAATCCGCGCGTATTCGTCATGATAGGTCGCCGCCAGCCATACCGCCCGGTTGCCGCGCGCCATCGTGGCCGGCTGCAACAGATACCATTGCGCGCTCGCGCGATCGCCATCGACCTCGATTATCGGGTTCATCACGTGATGGATGGCGAAGGGGAAATGCTTCGGCGCGCCGCGAAAGAAGGCGCGAATCGCCTCGCGTCCCTCGGCCTTGCCGAGCGCGCCGCCGTCCCATACGGCGTCCTCGGCGAACAGCGCCGCGATCGCGTCGGCGTCGTAATTGGCGTCGCAGGCGGCGGCATAGCGCGCCTTGAGCCGGCAAATTTCCTCGATCGCTTCGAGCGCGGACAGCCGCTCCTCGATGGTCTTCATCTTCGCGCGCCTCCCGCGGATGGTTTCGCGACGCGTGGCCGCAGCCGCCACGACGGCGGCGGACGGACGCCGCATGCGCCTCGCGACTTCCTGCATAGCGCATTTTGCCGCGGCATCTCAAAGGCGACGAATTGCGGAGGTGAGGGAAGGACGCGGAACGCGGCGCGATAGTTGCGATGTTTTGTCGCAACTATCGTGACGCGTGAAGCGGCGGCGCGAGCGTTCGTCAGGCGAAGAATCGGCAAAGGCGCGCGGCGCCGCCCTTACCTTGCGCCGCGCAATCCGGCAATCTGGATAGCCTTCGGCGGGCGATTCGCGCGCCGCCGGAGCGTCAACATCCTGATGCATCACGCGCTAGATCCAGCGAATATCGCGGCTTTTCTGGCCGATTGGGGCTACCTCGGCCTGTTCATCTGCGTCTTCGTCGGCAACCTTGGAGTGCCGGTGCCGGAAGAGACGGTGTTGCTGGCCGCCGGCTTTCTGGCCGGCCGCGACATCCTGGAGCTGCGCGCGGTTTATCTGGTCGGCACCATCAGCGCGGTCAGCGGGGATTGCGCCGGTTACGCCTTCGGACGCACCGGCGGCCAGCGGCTGATCGATTGGCTGGGGACGACGTTCGCGTTTCTCAAACCGAGTATCGAACGGCTACGCGCGTTTTTCTCGGCGCATGGCGCCAAGGCCGTTTTCATGGCGCGGTTCGTCGCGGGCGCGCGATTCATCGCGGGTCCGATGGCGGGCGCGACCGGGATGCGTTTCTGGCGGTTCTTCGGATGGAATCTGCTGGGCGCGATAATCTGGTGCGGCCTCGTGATTACGATCGGCTACCTGGTTGGCGACGAGCTCGAACGGGTCGCGGCGATCATCCATCGCGCGGGCCATCTGGCCGCCGCCGGCGCCGCGCTTGCGGCGATCCTGTTCTGGCTATGGCTGCGGCGGCGGATGCGGCGCGGCGCCTGAACCGAGGCGCGGCGCGGACGGGTTGCATCGGCACGCCTGACGGGACTACGCTCCCGGCCAATCCGGCGGCGACCCTCGCGTCTGAAGCGCCGCCCAATCCCGATTCACCGCGAAGGAGCTCCCGCGATGGCGCTGTTACCGTACGTTGACGAAAGCCAGGCTTCGGAAAAAACCCGCGAAATTCTCGGCAACACCCCGCGCAAGATGAACGTCGCGCGGATGATGGCGAACGCGGCGGACGCCGTTTTTCATAATTTCTCGCGGCTGGGCAATGCCCTGCTGACCAAGGGCAAACTCAACGCCAAGCTGCGCGAAATCGCGATTCTGCGCACCGCCAAGGTCAGCTCCTCGGTCTATGAATGGACCCAGCATGTGCCGATCGCCAAGGCCGTCGGCGTCACCGACGCGCAGGTCGCCGCGATGGACAATTGGGAGCCGGCCGCCTGCTTCAACGAGGTCGAGCGGCTGGTCTTGCGCCTGACCGACGAGGTCGCGCGCAACGTCAAAGGCAAGCATGAAACGCTGCGCGCCCTGGAGAAGCATCTGGGGCCGGGCGAGATCGTCGAACTGATCATGGCGATCGGCTTCTGGGGAATGGTCGCGCGGGTGCTGGAGACGACCGAGGTCGATCTCGAGGAATTCGCCGGCAAGATGAATCTGCTCGAAGGCCGCCGCAAATCCTGACCCGCGGTTTTTCCGGGGAGTTCGATCGCGCGAGACTCCTGAATCACCCCGGACTCAATGCGGCGCAAACGCGCCGCCTCATCCGCCGCGCTTGCGCCGCTCTTCGAGCTGGCGCAGTTCGACGCGCCGGATTTTTCCGCTGACGGTTTTCGGCAGGTCGTCAACGAATTCGATTTCGCGCGGATACTTGTAGGGCGCCGTCACGCGCTTGACGTGCTCTTGCAGTTCGGTCGCGAGCGCGTCGCTCCGTTCGACCCCCGCCTTGAGCCGCACGAACGCCTTGACGATCCCGCCGCGGTCCGGGTCGGGACTCGCGACCACCGCCGATTCCAGCACCGCCGGATGCTCGAGCAGCGCGCTTTCGACTTCGAACGGACCGATCCGGTAGCCGGCCGAGGTGATAACGTCGTCGGCGCGGCCGACAAACCATAGATAGCCGCCGCCGTCGCGATAGGCGTTGTCGCCGGTAAGATAGTAATCGCCCTTGAAAACGGCGGCGTTTTCCTCAGGATTCCGCCAATACTCCCGCATAATCGAGGGCGGCTTGTCCGGCTTGATCCGCACCGCGATCTGGCCGGCTTCACCTTCGGCGCATTCGTTGAGATTTACATCGAGCACGCGCGCGTCGATTCCGGGAAACGGCCGCCCCATCGAGCCCGGCTTAATCTCCATTCCCGGCAGATTCGCCGCGACCAGGGCGGTTTCGGTCTGCCCGTACCCGTCATGGATCGTGAGTCCCAGTTGCTCGCGCCAGACTGCGATCACCTCGGGATTGAGCGGTTCGCCAGCGCCCGTGCAATGGCGCAGCGCCGGCGGCTTGAGGCTCGCCAAATCCTCCTTCACCAGCATTCGGTACTCGGTTGGCGGGGCGCAGAAAGTGGTGATTCGGTAACGGCGCAGTAGTTCGAGTTCCTTCTTCGGCTCGAAACGGCCGTTGTACATGAAGGTCGTCACGCCGTTCATCCACGGACCAAAGAGCACGCCGTAAGCCGCCTTCGCCCATCCGGTGTCCGAAGTGGTCCAATGGATATCGCCAGGTTTGAGGTCGAGCCAGATCGACCCGGTGTACTGATGCGCCCACGTATAGGCGTGGCCGTGCAGGACCGCCTTGGGCTCTCGCGTGGTGCCGGAGGTGTAGTAGCAAATCGCGGGGTCGTCGGCGGCGGTTTCAGCGGGACGGAAATACGCCGCCGCGTTGCGCATCGCCTCATGCAGCGAGAGCCATCCGGGACGCGAGCTTCCCGCGAGCAGGTAATGCTTGAGTTCGGGGCATTGATTGCGCAGGCCGGCAATCAGCTCGGCGCTTTCGGCGCCGGCTATTATCGCGCGCGCCCCCGAATGATTGGCGCGATAGGCAAAGTCCTTCTCGCGCAGCATCGCAACGCACGGAATAACCATTGCGCCCGCTTTCAGCGCGCCGATATAAGCCGCCTGCCATAGCGAAATCCGCGGCAGCGCGATCATCACCGCCGAACCGCGGCCGAGACCGAGCGCCGTCAGCGCGTTGGCGATTAGATTCGACTGCGCGCTGATATCGGCGAAGGTGAGCCGGGCGCG
>DAHZDR010000121.1 GCA_027403435.1 Deltaproteobacteria bacterium | reverse complement strand
TCACAGGAATGCGTACGTCAAATTCGGAGTCGATCGCAACGCCTTTCCTGATCGCCGGAAAGAATCGCCATTGTTTGAGCGTATTGATCAGAATCTGGTTCAATTCCGGATTCATGGTCGGTTGCGAAAGCGCGACTTCGTCGCTGCCGTCGGCCTTGACGATAAAATGCGCGATAGCGACGGCATTGATTGCGTCCTGGCGCAAATCGTCGGGGATGGCCGGCGTCGGCGCGAAAATCGCGCGCGCGCCGGCCGCGTCGCCGCCGAGTCCCGGTCCGCCGCCGGCCGCGCCGGGATTTGCCGGCGCGGTCGCGCCGCCGGCTGGCGCTGAATTCGCCGCTGGCGGCGCCGGTTGCGGAGGCGCGGCGGATTTCGCCGTGCCCGACGGCGCCGGCGGCCGTGGGCGCGCGGCCTGGCGATGACGCGGAGTCGGGCGCGGACGGACGATCGGCGCGGGTCTGACGACCGCATGGCGCGGCGCGGCCGACGCCGCCGGAGCGGGCGCGCCGGAGCCGGATTGCGGCGGCAATTCCACGATTTGCGCTTCAATCGTGGTCGGTTCCGGCGGCGCCGGCGCCGACTGTTCGAGCACACGCGCGAAGCCCGCCAGAATCCCGAACCAGATCGCAATCGCAAGCGGGATGATCCAGAGCAGGCGTCCGCGCGGATCGTCGAGGGCGGTCGCGCCTCCGCTGTTGGCCGCGTCAATCATTCACGCCGCACCGCGATCGTAAAATGTTCGACTCCGGCCGCGCGCGCGCGCAGCATCGCGCGCACCACGACGCCCTCGGGCGCGGCCGAATCGGCGTTGACGACCACGCCGCGGTCGCCCGCCGCGAGCATTGGCCGCAGCGTCGCCGCGAGCGTATCTAGCGTCACCGGAGTTTTGTCGAGCAGAATTGCGCCGGCCTGGGTAACCGTCAGCGTCACCGGCTCCCGATGGCTCATCGAGGCGGCGGCGCCTTCGGGCAGGTTGACTTTGAGCGAATTCAACGTCTGCATCGAGAGCGAAGCCAGCATGAAGGTCGCGAGCAGGAAGAACATCACGTCGATCATCGGGATGATTTCGATGCGTCCGCGGCGGGAAACGCGCGATCGCTTAAGCTTCATCGCGCCGCCTCCCGCGCGAGCGCGATTGGCGCCGGCGCGGCCGCGCCGCCGCTTTCCTGATCGAGCCGGATATGGTCGATTAGCCGCGAGCCGAGCCGTTCCATCCGGTCGAGCGCCTGCGCCTGGGTGCGCGCGAAGAAATTGAAGCCGAACAGCGCGAGGATCGCGATTAGCAGGCCGAGCGCCGTCGCGATTAGCGCCTGCGCCACGCCCGAGGTGACCTGGGTCGGCGCGACCAGCGTCGAGCTGCCGATAATCTTGAACGCCTGCATCATGCCGGTGATCGTGCCGAGCAGGCCCAACAGCGGCGCGGCGGTGACCACGGTTTCGAGGATCCAGAGGCCGCGATTGAGGATCTTTTCGATCGCTCCGGCTTCGTCGCCGGCGCGCGACTCGACCCACCATATTGGCTTGGCGCGATTGTCGGCGATAGTTTTGAAGAAGCGCCCGTATGCGTTATGCGGCCCGAGGGCGGCGATCTGCCGTTCCAGATCCTCCCAGCGAAAGCCGTAGGTTTCGACCAGCTCCAGCATCCGCGTGGGCAGCCTGAGGCAGCGCCCGTAGGCGACGGCCCGGTCGATAACGATCGCCAGCGCGAGTACGCCGAGCGCGAGCAACGGATAGACCATCGGTCCGCCGTACATTACCGCCCGCAATGCTCCGGTTAGTTCATTCATCGATTGATTCCTTCGCCGTAAATTCCGTCGCGGCTCGACATGCGTCCGCGCCGTCGAAAATTCGGATTAAAAAGCCGGCAAGGGCACCGCAATGGACCCGTAGAACGCTTGACGAGGTCCGTACGCGGGCACGAATACTCCTATGCCCGTGCCTTCGCGTAATATATTGGTCCGGTCAAACACGTTGATCAGCACAAGTCGAGTCATCACTTTGCCGACCCGCGACACGTCGAAACTGCGCGCCGCTCCAAGGTTGAGCGTCCAATTGTAGGGAACTTCCGCCGTGTTATCGAAACCCGCGCGCAGTCCGCTGCCATACGTGCCGTCGAGGCTGAACAAATACGCTCCCCAGGTGTAGGCGGCCCACGTCGAAGCGGTATAGAACTGCTGATGGTCCAGATAGATATAATGGTTATTGGCGTAGGCGAGCTCGGATGGAGTAAAGTTGAACTGGCCGGTTACGACGTTTTCTCCCTGGGCCACTGAGTAGGAAAAATTGGAACCGAGCGACAGAGCCTTGCCCAGCTGGTAGCTGGCGGTGGTCTCGGCGCCGTAAACGCGTCCATTGAAATAGTTGAACGGCGCGAAAATCGGCACAAAGCCGAACTGTCCAAGGTCTAGCAGATTGTGCGCGAGTTCGAAGTAGACGTCCTCGCCGAGCGTAAGCCCGGGGATCAGTTTGTTGATGGTCGCGCCGGCGTCGAAGTACCAGTCGCTTTCGGGCTTCGGCGTCGGATCGCCCGGAAGCACAGCCGCGGTGGTGCCTTTGAAAGCGCTGAAGCTGCGGGGCGAAATCGTATAGAACGAGGGAGTCTGGAAATAGCGCGAGAACCCCGCGTGCAGCGTGGCGTTCTTGCGCGGAGTATAAACCAGATTGGCGCGGGGGCTTAGCTGGTTGGCCGAGCCGGCAAAACCCGCCATCTGATCCCAGCGCAGTCCGTAGTCAAGGCTGAGTTTTTGAGAAATCCGCCAGTGGTCCTGTCCGTATATGCCGGCCAGCCACGCGATGCCATTGGTGTTGTTGACGATATTTACTGGAATGTCGCTGGTCTGCCGGCCGGATGAGTCGGCCGGAAAAGCCGCCGAAGCGTCATCGAGCGTCTCGCCATACTCGCCGGCGTAGAAGCCGGCGGCGAAGGTGTGCGATTTATTGAATCGATAGGTTGAATCGCCTTGCAAGGTATTGGCGAACTCACTGTGAAACACGGTTGAGGCGACGCCCTGGTAAAGCAAATCACCGATCGGATCCGGGGTGAAGAGTATCGTGTTGTATTTGGCCGTGTAGGCGATCTGATAGTTAAAATTGGCGCCTTCG
>DAHZDR010000117.1 GCA_027403435.1 Deltaproteobacteria bacterium | reverse complement strand
CGCCACAATCGCCGCCAGCGCGGTCCCCAGCGTGACGGCCGGCAGCACCAGGTGCGCCAGGCCGCCTCGCCCGGTCAGCGGGAACCATCCCAGGTCGAGCGAGAAAACGATCATCATGAGCGGGCCCAAATAGAGATGCGGCACCGAGATGCCGAGGATCGCGAAGCCCATCGCGCCGACGTCGCCGGGGCCGCCGGGATCGGCGCCGGCGATCAGGCCGAGCGGAAACGCGATTAGAATCGCGGCGGCGAGGCCGGCCAGCGCCAGCTCGACGGTCGCGGGATAGCGCTCGCGGATCAGCCGGGTTACAGATTCGCGCTGCGAGATCGATTCGCCCAGATCGCCATGCGCCAGACCGTCGAGAAAGGCGACGTACTGCCGCCAGAGCGGGCGGTCGAGGCCAAACTGGTGGCGCAGCGCCTGAACGTCGGCGGGCGCGGCGTAATCGCCGAGCATTGAGACCACCGGATCGCCGGGTATGAGATGGAGCAGGGCGAAGGTCAGCGTGACGACGCCGAGCGTGACCGGAACCAGCGCCGTCAGGCGGCGAACGAAATAGCGAATCACTGGAGGGACATGGGCGCGGCCGCGGCGGGCGGAGCAAAGCGCGCGGCGGCGAGCGAGAGCAGGCTGCCGTTGGGGAATGGCTCGAAGCCTTCGAGGCGGCGATTCAGCACGGCGACGTTATCGATCCACCAGAGCGAAACGTAAGGCAAATCGGCGGCGGCGAGTTGTTGCACTTGCGCATAGATCGCGCGGCGGACGGCGGGGTCGAGGGCGGCGTCGCCGGCCACGAGCAGGCGGTCCATTTGCGGATTGGCGTAGCCGCCGCGATTGTTGCCGCCCCTGCGCGGCGTCATCCGCGAGTCGAAGATGAGATAATACTGATGCGGGTCGGCGACGCCGACCCATTGGCTGGCGGCCAGATCGAAATTTCCGGCGCGCAGGTCGCTGTAGAAGGTCGCGAATTCGTTGGTGCGGATTTCGATCGCCACTCCGACCCGCAGCAGCATCGCCTGGATAACCTCGGCGAGGCGCCGGCCCTCGGGCGTGGTTTTGTACACCAGGCGCAGCGGATGCGCGCGCGAGTATCCCGCCGCTTCGAGCAGGGCGCGCGCGCGCGCGGGGTCGTGCGCATAGCGCGTCACGGCGCCGGTGTAGGCCCAGTTTTCCGGCGCGAGCATCCCGCTGGCGACGCGGGCGCCGCCGCGCAGCAGGGTGGCGACGATCGCGTCGCGATCGATCGCGTAGGCGATCGCCCGGCGCACGCGCAGGTCGCGCAGGCGGGGGTCGCGGAAGTTGAAAATCAGATATTGGTAAGTCGTGCCGCTCGAGCGGATCACGCGCAGCCCGGGTTGGCGGGCCAGATATTGAATCAGTTCGGGCTGAATCGCGTCGTTTTCGGCGAAATCGCAGATTCCTTCGGTCAGTTCGAGCGCGCGCACTGTTGCGTCGGGAACCACCTTCATCACGATGCCGCCAAGCGCGCCGGCGGGTGCGGGATGGTACGGATTGCGCGCGAGCGTGACGGCCGCGTCGCGCCGGAAGCCGGCGACCATGAAGGGTCCGCTGCCGGGCGGCGCGGCGATCGCGTCGCGCGCGTCGAGCGGCGTGCCGCGCGGGACCACGCCCAACAGCGCCATCTCGAGCGCGGCCGCGTATGGCCGCCGCGTGGTCATGCGGATGGTGTGGTCGTCGAGCGGATCGAGCGCGGCCATTTCGGCGAGCGCGGCGCGTTTGACGGAACGATTGGCGGGCGCCAACACCGAGTCGTAAGTATATTTGACGTCGCGCGCGTCGAGCGGACGGCCGTCGCTGAAACGGACGCCGCGGCGCAGATGAAAGACCATCACGTCGGGCGCGGGCCGTTCGACGCTTTCGGCCAGATCGCCGACAAAGCGGCCGTTGGGATCAACGCGCATCAGCGAATCGTAAACCAGCTCGCCGACGCACGCGGAAATCGCGTCGGTGGCGGCGCGCGGATCGAGATTGACGGGCGACGTGTTGATATCGATTTGCAGACGGCCGGCGC
Source organism: Deltaproteobacteria bacterium (assembly GCA_027403435.1). Taxonomy (GTDB): domain Bacteria; phylum Desulfobacterota; class Binatia; order Binatales; family Binataceae; genus JADMIL01. The sequence goes on along the minus strand of DAHZDR010000117.1, from coordinate 4,989 downwards.
GCGCGCGCGGCGTGTGCCGGGCGCATCCGGCGGCCGCGAGCGCGGCAATTATCAACCACGCCGCCGCCTTTGTCCGTAAGGATCGCCGAACCGTCCGCGCCGCCATCCGCATCCTCATCCTTGGGCTTTCCCGCGCCAGGACGAATAATAGCAAATGCGGGAGGCCGTGGCTTCGCGCGAAGCGGGCGGCGGCGGAATCCCGCGGCGGCGACGGAGGCGACTCGCAATGAAAGATGCTTGGCGCGCGCGGATTGTGGCGAGAGTGGGCGATCTCACCGAGGCGCGGGTGGACGCGATCGTCAACGCCGCGAACAACGACCTGATGCTCGGCGGCGGAGTCGCGGGGGCGATTCGGAGCAAGGGCGGACCGTCGATTCAAGCCGAATGCGACAAGATTGGGCCAATTGAGGTGGGCGAGGCGGCGATTACAGGCGCGGGCCGTCTGCCGGCTCGCCATGTGATTCATGCGGCGAGCATGCGGCTGGGCGAACGCGCGTCGGAGCGGGGCTTGCGTGAAGCGACGCGCAATTCGCTCAGAATCGCGGCTGAACGCGGCCTCAAGTCGATCGCGTTTCCGGCGATCGGCACGGGCATCGCCGGGTTTCCGATCGAGCGCTGCGCGGAGGTGATGCTGGCGGAGGCGCGCGCGCATCTGCGCGGCGCGACCTCGATCGAGCGGATCGAGTTCGTGCTGTTCGACGAAGCGGCGCGGGAAGTTTTCGCGCGGACGCTGGAGCGGATGACGCCATAAGCGTCAGCCACGCGATCTGTGGCGGCGTCAGTGGGCGATGGCGTTAGCATGCACAGTCGAGTCTATAGTTATCGCAAGTGGTGGAAGTGAACGACGCATAAGGTCCAATCGGCGCATACGGCGAGACAAGACTGCCAAGTCGAAGCGAAGAGTTACTGGCGCGCGACTCGTCTAAATAGCCGGACGACGCAATATTTCCAATCCGGTTAAATTCGCGACGACGGCGCGGCGATAATTAGTGTATAATAATTAAACTGCAATTGAGGCGTTGCGCCAGCCAGCCGCGTCGAAGGCGGGAAAAATCCGATGCCGACCATGCGCGAAGACATTTACAGGATATATCTCGAGTTCCTGGAAACCGCGGAGAAAAAACGCCGCTGGAATATATTCGAGGATATTCCGTGGAACGAGTTGGAATCCGAAAAGGCCACCGATGTAGTCAGGCGGCGCGTGGAAATCTATTGCGCCGAGGAAATGTATGTTCCCGATTACAGCGCGGCGGGTTTGCGGATGACGCGCGGGATGTTCGGCATGGCCTGGTTTCAGGCGCTGTGGGCGTTCGAGGAGTCCAGGCACGGCCTGGCGTTTCGCGAATATTTGACTCGTTCGGGGCTGCGCACGGAGGCCGAATTCGCGGCGCTCGAGGCCCATGTCTTCGCCAGCCAATGGCGCCTGCCTTTCGACCGCTCGCGCCAGATGGTCTGCTATGGGGCGCTTCAGGAAGGCGCCACCTATACCGCATACAAGCTGCAGCGGGATTGCGCCCGCGCGCGGAGCGACGCGGTGCTGGAAGCGATTTTTTTTCTGGTCGGGCGGGACGAGGCGGCGCATGCCGGCTTTTACCGCTCGATGATTGAACTCGAACTGGCCGCGGATCGCGCCGGCACGATCGCCGATCTGGCCAATGTGTTTTATCATTTCAAGATGCCCGGCGACGGTTTGATCCGCGATTACCGGCGGCGTTTGCGAGACTCGGGCGCCGGCATCAGTCCGCGCCTGTTTTTGGGAGGCGTGGTGACGCCGCTGCTGACGACGCTCAAAATCGGCCGCGAGGAATTCAGGGCCGCGTTGCATAAGCAAACCCTGGAAAATTTCGCGGCCGCATCTTAACCCGAAAAATCCCATTTGGCGGGCCGGGCGTTTTGCGCGGAGACCACGCAACCTTTCGCTCGATGGCGCGTCAATGGAGCGCGGCGTCTCCGCCGGCGCTGGCGCGCACGCCGCGGAAGAGCAGAAACGACGGAATCATCAGCACCGTCATCACGGCGAGGATTCGATAGATATCGCTGAAGGCGAGGATCGAAGCCTGTCCTTGAATCATCTCATAGACGAGTCCGAGTCCCTGCTTCTGTCCGCTGAGAATTTGCGGCAGATAGGCGAAGGCTGGCGCGCCTGGGGCATGCGTCGGCAGCTTCGAAAGCCGCCATGCGTCGAAAACCGAAAAATGCTGCACCAGGTAAGACTGATGGATTTGCTGGTTGCGGATCAGCGCGTTGGTCATGTAGGCGATGCCGATCGCGGCGCCGGTGTTGCGCATCATGTTGTAGAGGCTGGCGGCGTAGCCCATCCGTTCGCGTTCGACGCACGCGAGGGCGGCGGCCGAAAGAATCGGGAAGCACAGTCCGAGGCCGGAGCCGAGAATGATTCCGGGCCAGATGATTTGCCACATCCCAACCTCGAAATTCCAGCGCGCCATGTACCACAAGCCGACCGCCATCAGCGCGAAGCTGAGGCCGATAAGGCGTTTATTGTCGTATCCGGCGTGGGCGACCTGTCCCGCGATCAGCATCGAGACCATCGCCGCGACCGCCCGCGGCGCCATCACCAGTCCGGCCTTCCACGCCGTATAGCCCATGAATTCCTGCAAAAAAACGGGATTGAGCATCCCGGTGCCGAACAGCACGAAGCTGAGCACCGTGACCAGTACGACGGCGATGCTGAACAGGCGATTCTTCAGCATCCGCAAATCGATAATCGGATCGCCGAAGTGCAGTTCACGAACGCATAAAAGTATGAATGCGGCGGCGCACGCGATCGTCGCCCAGACGACCCACGGCGCGTTGAACCAATCGGCGCGTTCGCCGCGATCGAGCACGATTTGCAAAAGCCCGAGCGCGAGCGCAAGGAAGAGCATGCCGTAGTAATCGACCCGCCGCCCGGAGGCGCGATTGCGCAGATAAGGCGGGTCGTGGACGAACGCTGAAACCATCAGGAAGGCGATCGCGCCGATAGGCAGATTGATGTAGAAATTCCAGCGCCAGTTCCAATTGTCGGTAATCCATCCACCCAGCGTTGGTCCGAGAATCGGCGCGACCATCAGGCCGACGCCCCACATTGCCATCGCCAGTTGCTGCTCCTGGGGCGGAAAGGTTTCCATCAGAATCGCCTGCGACGACGGCAGCATCGCGGCGCCCGCCGCGCCCTGAATCAGCCGGAAGACCACCATCTGGCCGAGCGAGCGGGCGGCGCCGCATAATCCCGACGCGGCCACGAACGTGAATACGGAGAACAGGAAATAGCGCTTGCGGCCGAAGCGTGAAGAGATCCAGCCGGTCATCGGAATCATGATGCCGTTGGCCACCAGATAGCTGGTGAGCACCCAGGCGATTTCGTCAACGCTGGCGGAAAAGCTGCCCTGCATATGCGGCAGCGACACATTGACGATCGAACTGTCGAGAACTTCGAGCGTCGTCCCCAGCATCACAGCTAACGCGATTAGCCATTTGTGCTGGTAATGCGCCTCCGCATGCGGAAGTTGTACAGCCAACGGCGCCGCTTCCATAGGCTCCCATCCCGCGCCGGATTCTCGCGGGTGCGGGTATTGTAGCCGGAAGCGCGCGATTGTGAAGTTATAAATTCATCTGGCGCGTGGCCTGACGGGCGATACCGTTCAGCGCTCGTCCAAGACCCGTCAAAGCCGCGATTCCGGACTCCTGTATCGGTCGCGGCCGGATCACGACCGGATATAGAAGGCTTCGTTCGCCGGCCGATAGGCGCGCGCCAGCCATAGCGGCCGTCTGAGGCCGCCGGGCCCCGGACCCGGCCGCGCCATCGCGAGCCATTGCCGATAGATCCCGTGCGCGACGTTGGTATCGATGAAGATATCGCCGTAGCGTTCGTCGGGACCGGGCTTTTCCATCCGCACCTTCTGATGCCAGCAATGGGCGCCGCTGACCGGATCGGGCTGCACCGGGAAGGTCAGGTTCTGATGCACGCCGGCGTCTTCCCACCATACCCGTCTGGAATCGCCGTCCTCGCTGGCGAACGGGCGCACGCCGTGAATCTGCCGCATCATCCATTTGCCGGGTTCGATTTCGCGCAGATCGACCAGCGCGGTGGACCAGCGTTCGCCGCCCGCTTCGTCCTTAAGCCGCCATCGCCCCAGATGATGGGAGCATCCGACGACGCCGGGCCGGATACCGTCGGTGACCCAGACGCGGTCGATGAAGTAGCCAATTTGCGTCGCCACCTTGAGCAGATCGCCGGTTTTGACGTTGAACCGGGCGGCGTCTTCGGGATGCAGCCAGAGGGGGTTGCGATGCGAAATCTCGTAGAGCCATTTGGCGTTGCCGGAGCGCGTATGCACCAGGGTCGGCAGGCGGAAGGTCGGCAACAGCAGCATCTCGCCCTTCGGCCGATCGATCTCCTCGCGATGGACGTGGCTGCGCACATAATTCGGAATCGCCAGTTCGGGCCATTTCCAATCGGCGAGCGTGGGCGAGAAAAATTCGAGCTTGCGCGAGGGCGTGGGAAAGCCCGCCCGCGCAACGCCGTCAACCTCGACGCCGATCGGCGCGCCGGCGCGCGAGATGACGCGGGTCGCGGCGTTCACGCTGGAACCCTCAAGCTCCTTCGGCGCCAGCGGCGTTTCATGCAGTCCGTAGGGATTTTCCTCGATCAGGAAGGCGCCGTACTTGCGCATGTAGCCGAGCGGATCGAGTCCTTCACGGGCGGCCGCGGCGGGCAGTCCGGGCACGCTGTTTTCGAAAATCCAGCGGTAGAACTCCTCCACTTGCAGCTTTTCGCCGGGGCGATAGGGCGATTCGAAATATTGCCGGATGCCCATCGCGCCGTCGGGATCGATCCGCCAAGAAAGCTCGATCCAGAACTCGTCCTCTTCCCAAACTTCGCCGATTTCAGCCGCGCGATGGGCTTCCCAGGTCGTCGCGAAGCGTTTGCCGTCGCGCTCGAGCGCGACGCGCAACACCGGCTGGCGAAAGCCAATCCAGCGGGCGGCG
>DAHZDR010000060.1 GCA_027403435.1 Deltaproteobacteria bacterium | reverse complement strand
GCCCAGCGCAACCGGCGCGGCGCCGGCGGAAGCGGCCGGAACGGGCGCGCAATCCGAGTCGAATTGTGGAAATGAGAGCACGTCGGTCGGGCGATCCTGGCCGCGAAATTCGCGATTCAGCCGCCGGATCGCGCGGTCGGTGACGACGGTCAGCGACAGCTCCGCGCGCGCCATCCCGAGCGCGCGCATCAGCGCCTCCGCGGCGGCCTCGATCGTTTTCAGATACTGCCGCGCCCGCATCGCGCGGCAGCCGATTGCCACCGCCACGGCTAATCGCTGGAGGGTTTCGCGGCGCCCGGCGTTTCCTCGAAAACCGCGCCGCTGTTGAAGGATTCGTAAGCGGTGATCACCGTCTGCACCAGGCGATGACGCACCACGTCACGCTCGTTGAAATGGACAAAGCTGATGCCGGAGGTGTTGGCGAGGACGGTGCGCGCCTCCTTGAGGCCCGAGAGCTTGCCGCTCGGCAAATCGATTTGCGTAACGTCGCCGGTGATCACCGCTTTGGAGCCGTAGCCGAGCCGCGTCAGGAACATCTTCATTTGCTCGGAGGTGGTGTTCTGGGCTTCATCCAGGATGATAAAGGAATCGTTGAGCGTGCGGCCGCGCATGAAGGCGAGCGGGGCGACTTCGATCGTGCCCCGCTCGAGCATCCGGCGGGCGCGGTCGAAATCGACCATGTCATGCAGCGCGTCATAGAGCGGGCGCAGGTAAGGATTGACCTTTTCGGCGAGATCGCCGGGCAGGAAGCCGAGTTTTTCGCCCGCCTCGACGGCGGGACGGCACAAGACCATCCGCATCACCTGATTCTTCATCAGCGCCGCGAGCGCCATCGCCATCGCGAGATAGGTTTTGCCGGTGCCGGCGGGGCCGATGCCGAAGACGATATCGTACTTGCGGATCGCCTCGACGTAGGCCTTTTGATTTAGGCTTTTAGGCGAGATAACCCGCTTGTGCGCGGAGATATAGACCTGGTCGAGAAAAATATCCTTGAGATCGACGTTGCGGTCGGCGCGCAGAATCCGAATCGAATATTCGACGTCGCCGGAATAGATCGAATAGCCGCGTTTGAGCAGGTCGAAGAGTTCGCCGAGCAGCTTGCCGACCAGCGCCTGTTCCTCGTGGCCGCCGGCGATTTTCAGCGTGCTGCCATTGACGCCAATCCGCACGCCGAGCGCCTGCTCGATGGTGCGCAGATGGCGGTCCTGCTGCCCCAGCAACTCGGTGAACAGGCGTGGATCGTCGAAATGGAGTTCGAGCGAGTCTTCGGTCGATGATGGTGAAATCGTTCGGTTCGTCCTCTGACGGCTCTGGATTTCGCTGGCGTTCAAATTCGCGCCGTCCGCCGATGCCGCTGTGGGATACTAGCGGTTTTTCGCAATCGTGTTAACCGGCGGACGCGAGCCGCGCCGCCGGACGGCGCCGGATCAGGCGCGGCCGTACACCGGCACGACGGCGCCGGAGGTCGCGAGGTTCTGGTCCGAGCAAAGAAACGCGATCGTGCGCGCGATCTCCTCGGGTTTCACCCAGTTTTCATGCTTCGCCTTGGGCATCGCCTGGCGATTCGCCGCGGTGTCGATCGTGCTCGGCGCGATCGCGTTGACGAGGATATTGTCGGCAAGCACCTCTTCGGCCAGCGACGCGGTGAAAGTTTTGATCGCGCCCTTGGCGACGGCGTAAGCGGCGAATTCGCCGGCGCCGGTCAGGCCGGTGCGCGAACTGACCGAAACGATCCGGCCGTGCTTATGCTTGCGCATGATCGGAATGACCGCGCGGCAGCACAGGAAAGTCGGCTTGAGATTGAGGTCGAACATCGCCTGCCATTCGGCGAGCGTGGTTTCGGCGACGGTCTTGAAACCCCAGAAGCCGCCGACCAGATTGACGAGAATATCGATCCGGCCCCATTTGGCGGCCACTTCCGCGACGAACTTCGCCACCTGCGCTTCGTCGCCGACGTCGATTTTGGCGAGCAGGATATTGGCGGCGGCGTGCCGTCCGCCCATCCGCTGGTTGAACAGGGGCGCTTCGGCGTCAACGATATACGGCGCCGCGACCTTGCCGCCGTTGGCCAGAAAATGATCCGCGACGGCGCGGCCGAGCGCGCCCGTTCCGCCGGTGATTATCGCCACGCGATCTTTGAGCAATTCCATCGAGGCACTCCCTCCTCACCCGGTCCGGGACTTCGCGCGGAAACCTCGGCCGACGGATGAAACTTACACCGGAGCGGGTCCGCCGCGCCAGCATTCGGAGCGAGCGGGTTTAGCGACGCGCCGCGGCGGAATTGAGATAGGCGGCGAGATCGCCGATATGCGGTTCCAGCCACGGCAACGGGCGCATCAGATGGGTCTGGCGCTGGGGATGGTAGCCGGGGGGATAGGCGGCGCGCATCACCCGCGCCGCGATCAGCGCACGCGGCGCGCCGGCGAGCGCGGGACCGATCGCTCCCGGCAGATTCGGATCGGGATTATGGCAGGAGGTGCAATTGGTGCGATAAACCACCGCGCCG
>DAHZDR010000017.1 GCA_027403435.1 Deltaproteobacteria bacterium | reverse complement strand
ACCCAGGATTTGATCGGCAAGACACTGCGCGTGCCCACGCTTTACGAATTGCTCGGTGTCGATAGCAACGTTTCGCTGCTGACGATCTATCGCGGCGCGACCATCTACACGATCGTCGATCCGTTCGCGATATTCAATATTTTCGGCGATTACCTCAAGGGCACGTTCGAAGGTCAGGATCCCGAGCAGTCGCTCGCCGCCGGCGTCGATCGGAATTCCGTGCCCAAGCTGATCGATGCGATTGAGCGGCATGGCGTGCCCGATCTTCAGGTCGTCTATTTCCCCGGAATCGACGCCTTCACCCATGGCTCGCCGAATCCGCTGGTGGCGCAGACCCACTATATCGAACGGGTCACCGACCCCCTGGTCGGTCAGGTGCTTGCCGAATATCGCAAGAAAAACGCGCTCGATAAAACTTATATCATCTTTATCGCCGACCACGGCCATACGCCCACGATGGACGACGAACGCCATGCGCTCGGCACTGGTCCTGATTCGCCCTTCGCGGTGGTGCGTGACGCCGGCTTCCGCGTGCGTCTCGCGCAAATTGACTTGCCCTCGAGCCAGCAGGATTATCAGGCGGTGCTGGCCTATCAGGGCTTCATGGCCTACGTCTATCTGGCCGACCGTTCGACTTGTCCGAAGCCCGGCGAACGCTGCGCTTGGAGTCGGCCGCCCCGGATGAACCAGGACGTGATGCCGATGGTGCGCGCGTTCTATCGGTCTAATCGGACCGGCGGGCGGTATCCCCGCCTCAAGGGCACGATCGACCTGATTTTCGCGCGTCGGCCGGCGCTTCCCGGCCATGTCGCGCCGCCGTTTGAAGTCTTCGACGGCCGTCGCCTCGTGCCGATTTCCACCTACCTGCGGCGCCATCCGCGGCCCGACCTGATCGAGCTCGACCGCCGCATGAAGTGGCTCGGCTTCGGCAAGTATGGCGACCGCGCCGGCGATATCGTGCTGCTGGCGCGCACCGGCACCAACATCCCGATCGAAAAGCGCTTCTATTTCGCCGCCGTGCCGCATTATTCATGGCATGGCAGCGCCGACAAGCTCGATGGCAACATCACTTTCGTGCTCGCGCGTGAGGGCGGCGACGGCGCCGCGATGCGCAAAATCGTCAAGAAAACCGCCGCCGCCGACGGCGATGACGACGACCATGTTTACGAAAAAGACCTGACGCCGATGGTCCTGTCGATCTTCAAGCGCTGACCGCGGCGGTCGCTCGGCGCGTCCCGCGCGCGTTCGTCACTTGCCGATTCCCGTTCGGGCTGGCAAGAATGGAACGGTCCGTCGCCGTCCGTTCCGGGACGCGTCGGACGCCCGGGACAGCCGTTATGTCGAAAAAAATCCGCTTTGCGATCGGCGCGGGCCTGATGGTCGCCGCGATCGCCTACCTAATCGTGACGGCGGTGCGCAATACCGCCGAGTACTATCTCACGGTCGGCGAAGTTCAGGCGCGCCATGCCGAACTCGGCGGTCAGATGCTCCGCGTCGCCGGCCGCGTCGTGCCCGGCACTATCTCATGGAACCCTGAGACCCTGACGCTCGCCTTCGGTATCGCCCAGCCGCCCGCTCAGGATGCCCCGGCTGGCGTGCGTCCGGTCGCGATCACCGCCGGCGCCGCCGTCTTTCACGTGATTTGCCAAGGCCAGCCCAAACCCGACATGTTCGCTCCCGGCCGCGACGTGATCGTGGAAGGCAAGCTGGGCCGCGACGGCACGATCGAGGCTCGCCAGGTGTTGACGAGCTGCCCCTCGAAATACACGCCCAAACCGCCCGGCGCCGCGCAATAGCGCCCGGATGGAAGGTTAGCGATGCCGCTGATTGGCCAACTCGCGCTTGCGCTCGCGCTGATTCTCGCCGCCTACTCGATAATCGCCAACGTGGCCGGCGCGCGCCGCGCCATTCCCAGCCTGCTCGCCAGCGCCCGCCATGCCGTATGGGCCTACTGCGCGATGGTCACGGTCGCCGTCGCCGCGCTCTGGATTTCGCTGTTGCGCAGCGATTTCTCGCTCGAATACGTCGCCTCCTACACCAGCTCCTCGCTGCCCACCTTCTATAAAATTACCGCGCTCTGGGGCGGCCAGCAGGGTTCGCTCCTGCTCTGGACCTGGCTGCTTTCGATCTTCACCGCGGTCGTCGCCTTCCAGAACCGCCGCCGCAATCCCGAGATCGCCCCCTACGCGCTCGCGACGCTCGCCGTGCTTGCCATCTTCTTCCTCGGGATGCTCAATTTCGTCACCCGCCCGTTCGACATGCTGGCCGCCGTCGCGCACGACGGCCAGGACCTCAATCCACTGCTGCAAAACTACTGGATGGCGATTCATCCGCCGTCGCTTTACGCCGGCTACGTCAGCGCGAGCGTGCCGTTCGCCTTCGCCACCGGCGCGCTGATTACCGGCCGGCTCGACGATTCCTGGATCCGCTCGACCCGCCGCTGGGCGATCTTCTCATGGTTTTTCCTGACGCTCGGCAATCTGTTCGGCGCGCGCTGGGCCTATGAAGTCCTCGGCTGGGGCGGCTACTGGGCGTGGGACCCGGTCGAGAACGCCGCCTTCATGCCGTGGCTGGTGATGACGGCCTATCTGCACTCGGTGATGATTCAGGAGCGCAAGGACATGCTCAAGGTCTGGAACCTTGCGCTTATCGGGATGGCTTTCGCGCTCACCCTGTTCGGCACCTTTATCACGCGCAGCGGCGTGATCTCCTCGGTCCATTCGTTCACCCAGTCGGGCCTCGGACCTTATTTCCTCACTTTTCTGATTGCCGTGGTGGCGGCCTACAGCGCCTTGCTGATTGCGCGCCTGCCAAAACTCCGCTCGCCGGCCGAATTCGAATCCTATCTGTCGCGTGAAGCCGCGTTTCTGTTCAATAATCTGGCGCTCGTCGGAATCGCCTTCGCGGTCTTCTGGGGCACCCTGTTCCCGGTGCTTTCCGAGGCCGTGCGCGGCGTCAAAATCACCGTCGGCCCGCCATTTTTCGACAAGGTCAACGCGCCGCTCGCGCTCGTCCTGATTTTCCTGATGGGCTTCGGACCGCTGATCGCGTGGCGCCGTTCCTCGTTCGACAGTCTCGCCAAGACCTTCGCCGCGCCCGCGCTCTTCGGCCTGGTCACCGGCGCCTGCGCCCTGGCCGCCGGACTGCGCGAATGGTACGTGCTCGCGTCGCTCTCGCTCGCCGCCTTTGTCCTCGGCACGGTCGTCGTCGAATTTCGCCGCGGCGTCGGCGCCCGGCGCCATCTGGTGAAGGAATCCACGCCCGCCGCGCTGGTGAATCTGATCGCCAAGAACAATCGGCGCTACGGCGGCTATATTATCCATGTCGGCGTGGTGATGGCCTTTGTCGGGATCGTGGCCTCCTCGTTCTTCCGCACCGAAGTGAAAAAAAGCGTGCATGAGGGCGACAGCTTTCAGGTCGGCCCCTACACGCTCGAATATCTCGGGATGGAAACCACCGAAACGCCCCACGTCGAAACCTCGCGCGCGCGGATCGAGGTGCGCCGCGACGGCCGGCCAATCACGATGATGCTGCCCGCCAAGCTCTTCTTCAAACGCAATCAGCAGCCCGCGACCGCGGTCGCAATCCGCTCGACTCCCGCCGCCGACCTTTACGTCGTGCTCGCCGGCGTTGACCAGCAAACCGGACTCGTCACCTTCCAGGTCTTTCTGACGCCGCTGGTCTTCTGGCTATGGGCGGGCGGGGTGATGATGGCGTTCGGCACCGTGATCGTGATGTGGCCCAATGTGCGTGAGCGCGCCGCGCTCGCCGCCGCCGTCCGCGCCGCCGCCGACACTCCGGCCGCCGACGAACCGCTAAGGAGGCGCGCCTGACCGTGACCGCCCCGCGTGCGAATCGTCCGCTGGCGCGTGCCGCGCTGGTGCTGGCCGTGGCGCTTGCGCTCGCCATCCCGCGCGCGGCCGCCGCCGCGCCCGTCGTCACCACCCAGGCGGTCGCCGAGGGGCTGACCTGCCAGTGCGGATGCGGTCTGACGGTCGCCAACTGCAACCATCCGAACTGCGAATTTTCCGTGCCGGTGCGCGAGCAAATCGACGCGATGCTCCATCGCGGCATGAGCGGCCCGCAAGTGATCGCCTTTTTCCGCCGCAAGTACGGCGAAAAAATTCTCTCCGCGCCGACCACGCACGGCTTCAACCTGCTCGCCTGGATTATGCCGTTCGCGGCGTTGTTCGCCGGCGGCGCGCTGGTCGCGATTGCGCTCGGCCGCTGGCGCTCCCGGCCCAATCGTCCGGTTGCGCCGGAAAATCCCGCCGGGCGCGACGCTTTCGATCCTGAAATGCGCCGGCGGCTCGAGCGCGACCTGCGCGAGGACCTCTGAGCCGTGGCGTTTTACCTGGCCGCCATCATGATCGTCGTCGCGGTCGCCCTGTTCGTCGCGGCGCCGCTGGTCGAGGGCGCGCGGCCACGCCGCCGGATCGCCACACCCGAACG
>DAHZDR010000015.1 GCA_027403435.1 Deltaproteobacteria bacterium | reverse complement strand
CGCTGGCGGCCGGGCGCGACGACGACGCGGCTGGCAAGGCGCACGTCGGCGTTGGCTTCGGCGCCGAATTTCACCTGCGCAAGGCCCGCCGGCGCGCGTTCGGCGATCATGGTTTCGCTCGGCGCGAAGACCGCGATCCGCGCGGTCGAAAACAGCGCCGCTTCCTCGTCGGCGACGCCTTCGAGCGAACCCAGGCCCTCGGTATGCTCGATGTCGGCGTTGAGCGCCAGCGCGACGTCGGGTTCGACGATCGCGGCGAGCCGCGCGATTTCGCCGGTTCGATTGGTGCCGCATTCGAGCACCACGGCGCGTTCGGCGCCGCTCAGCGTGAGGATCGTCATCGGCACGCCGATCAGATTGTTGAGATTGCCGGGCGTCGCGAGAATTTCGCCGAACAGCGCGCGCGCCAGCGCCGCCGTCAGTTCTTTGGTCGTGGTTTTGCCGGCGGCGCCGCCGATCGCGATTACCGGCGGATTGTGGGGGCCGCGAATGCGATGGAGATGGAAATGCGCCAGCCCGCCAAGGGCGGCCAGCGTCTCGTCAACTTCAAAGCAGGGCAGGGCGGGGTTCGCCCGGCCGCGTTCGACGATCGCGGCCGCGGCGCCGCGTTGCGCCGCGATCGCGAGGAAATCATGGCCGTCACGCAGGCCGCGCAGCGCGACAAACAGCGCGCCCGGCGCGAGCGCGCGGGTGTCGATGCCCACGGCGGCGGTTGCGCCGTCAAAACCGCCGGCGGGCGACGCTCCGGTCGCCCGGATGATTTCAGCCGCCGTGAAGCGGCATCGGTTAAGCGGTATCGGCGTGGCCATCCGGATTCCTCGCGTTGATCGGCGCCGGCGGAGGTTACTTGACAAAGCCGCCGGCGGGCTTCAGCCTCACTTGATTGTAGCAATTGGCGCGGAGGTTGGATGCGATGGCGACGAGTGAAACGCCTCGGGTTGGCGTGATCATGGGCAGCAAGAGCGATTGGGAATACATGGCGGCGGCGGCCGAAGTCATGGCGGAACTCAAAGTATCGCATGAAACCAGGGTGCTGTCCGCCCATCGCACGCCCGACCTCACGCTCGAATACGCCGCCGCCGCGGCCGGACGCGGGCTCAAGGTGATTATCGCCGGCGCCGGCGGCGCGGCGCATCTGGCGGGCGTGGTCGCCGCCAAGACGCTGCTGCCGGTAATCGGCGTGCCGATGCCGACCACCAGCCTGAACGGGATCGATTCGCTGTTGTCGATCGCGCAAATGCCGAAGGGCGTGCCGGTGGCGACGATGGCGATCGGCAAGGCGGGAGCGGCGAACGCCGGCTTGTTCGCGGCGGCGGTTTTGGCGCTGGAGGACGCCGGGTTGGCCGGGCGAATCGCGGCCTGGCGGGCGGCGCGCGTCAAGGAACTGCTCGAACAGAAGCTGCCCTGACCGCTTGCGGCGAGGCCCGCGGCCGCCGGGCTGGCCGTTGCACTGACGGCCCGCGCGCGATGTAATCGGTCGGTGATGAAGCGCCTTATCCCGATCGCCACATTGCTCGGCGCGACCCTGTTGTGCATGGCGCCGCCGGCGCGCGCAATCGAAATTCGCAAATCCGGTAAAATCTCGATTCCCGCCAACGCGCAGATTGTGCCATTCGCGACCGATCCGACCGTCGCGAACGTGCTGCGCCAGGACTTTCAGGCCGAACGCCGCGCGGCGCCGGCCAACGCCGCCACGCCGGTAACTTTGACGGTTTCGTTGACCGAGCGTTCGCTCAAGCCGGGAGTCTCGCTCGAAGACCTCGCGCCTGGCGATCCCGCGGTTCCGACCTTGCTCCAGGAGGCGGGCGAAACGCCGCCGCCGCTCGGCGATACCGGCGTCGCCACCGACGAGGCCGCCGTCGCCCGCATGCGCGAGCAGCAGCAAGTCCCGCCCAACACGATCGCGCAGAGCGCGCAGGCCGCCGGCGCGCTGCAGGGTCTGATGGGCCCGATGATGATGGGCCCGATGATGATGGGTGGACCGATGATGGGCGGGCCAATGATGGGCGGGCCAATGATGCCCGCGCCGGCGCCACAGGCGCCACAGGCGCAACCGGGCGATCCCGGCTACACCGGCGATACCCAGTCATACATGCAGCAAGGTTCCGCGCTCCAGGGATTCCAGCAGTCGCCGGACAACGGTAACAACTACGACTGGGTGATTATCGCGCGCGTCTCCACCAGCGGCTCGAACGACGAGATGACGGTCCTTGCCGTGGTCCATCCGGGCGAGGACCGCCATGCCGCGAAACGGCTGGTGGCGGAGGAGATCGCCAACGCCGTGCTGCAATGATGCGCCGCGCCGCGCGATCGGCGGCCGGATGGAGCGGACGCCGCCGGGCGCGTCAGACGCGGTAGAAATTGCGCGCGTTGACCGAGAGAATCTTGTCGATCGAGGCCTTTGGCAGCGCCGACAGATATTCGCGCGCCTTGGCCGCGGGATGGACGAAGCCCTCGGCGTGCGGATAGTCGGAACCGATAAAAAATTTATCGTCGCCGGCGAACTGCACAATATATTTGAACATCTTCTCTTCCGGATCGCCGCTGACCCAGATATTGCGCGCAAAATACTCGCCCACCGGCCGTTTCATTTGGGAAGTTTCGCCCATGTAGCGATAGCGATAATCGATTCGCTCGAGCCATTCGCCCACCCATCCGGCCATCGCTTCGACGGTGGCCACGCGCAGGCGCGGAAACCGTTCAAAGACGCCGTCCACCACCATCGTGGTCAGTGCCTGCCGCGGATCCTGAATCAGGTTCATGGTGAAGTACATCAGGCCGGGTTTCGGATCCTTGTACCACGCGCTACCGGTATAATTGCGATGCGAAACCAGATGCAGGCCGATTGAAATGTCGAGGTCTTGCGCCGCCGCCCATGCCGGGTCGTAGGCCGGATGGCCGAAGCTGCGGCCGGCGATCGGCGCCGCCGAGACGAACGCCGTGCGGCATCCGAGCTTCGCCACGCGGTTCAGTTCGGCGACCGCCAGGGCGGGGTCGCGCAGCGAAATATGCGCGGCGGGAAACAATCGGTCGCGATGGCCCTCGACCAGTTCGAACGCCCAGCGGTTGTAAGCGCGGCAGAGGGCGTCGGCCAACAGCGGTTCGTCAAGTTCGCCCTCCCAGATAATCCCGATGCTGGGAAAGATGACCTGCCCGGCGATCCCCTCGTCGTCGAGGAAGCGGACACGCGCCGCCATGTCCTGCCATTGCGCGCTGAACGCGCGATAGCGATCGAAGCCGCCGATTTGCGCGCCCGCCTCTTTTTGCCCGTAGCCGGAAAGCAGACCGAGCACTTCCTCCACGTCGCGCAGCTTGAGCGGCCGGTTGTCGCAGAGCATCGCGCGCTTGCCGGTGGCGGGATCGGTCGCGAGCTTGACCGCGCGGTCGCGAAAGGCGGGGTCGATATATTGCTCGAACAGGTCGAGCGGCTCCATGAAATGGCTGTCGCCGT
>DAHZDR010000013.1 GCA_027403435.1 Deltaproteobacteria bacterium | reverse complement strand
ACGAAACCATTTGGATGGCATTACCGGTTGATTTATACGACAATCTTTGCTGAAGATTCAACAACGGGGCCGGAGGTCCAATGTGATGGTCGTTCTGAAGCGTAAGCATGCCATATCTGCCGGTATTTTCGCGATTTCCCTAAGTCTATTTGGATGTGGCGCGGAAAGTCACACTACCGAGGTCCAGTTGCCGAACGGCGTGTCCTGCCGTTCAGTCAAATCAGGATCGTTTCTATATACGAGCAGAGATATTTCCTGTACCGATTCGAATGGAAAGGTAATTGGATCGTACAAGAGCGACTGATTCTGACGCAGCGCCACAAAACGCCAGCGAGTAAAGGAAGCCTGGCCCGCATCGAGTCTTTGATCCGCGGGTAGTGGGGGTTCCCGCGTCATTGGCGTTGCTTTGATGGCGGCTTTTCGGGTTAATTCCAATTCCACCGTCCGCGACCGCGCAGACCAGTCGCTCGCCGCTCTCGGACTGATAAAACTGGATCAAGCCCAAGCAGCCGATTTCAGATTGAGAATGCCGCACCGCATTCATCGCCAGTTCCGCAAACACCGCCGCCACTGAATAAAAATTGGCGGCGGCGGAATCACCGCAAACGGATTTCCCGATGGCAAGGCTCCGCTATGCGCGTTCCAGCAGGACGATCGCGGCGGCCGCCATCCCCTCGGCGCGGCCGAGCGCGCCCAAGCCCTCGGGATTCGACGCCTTGACGTTGATTTCCGCCTCCGCCGCGCCGAGCGCGCCCGCAATCCGCGCGCGCATCGCGGGCAGATACGGCGCGAGTTTCGGCCGCGCCGCGAAAATCGTCAGGTCGGCGTTGCCCAATCGCCAGCCAAGGTCGCGCGCCCGTTTCCAGACCGTCTCCAGCAGCGCGATACTGTCGGCGTTCTGGTAGCGCGGGTCGTTGTCCGGAAAATGCCGTCCGAGATCGCCGAGTCCCAGCGCGCCCAGAATCGCGTTGGCCAGCGCGTGCGCCGCGACGTCGGCGTCCGAATGGCCCCGCAGCCCCGCGTCATGCGGAATTTCGACGCCGCCCAGCATCAACCGCCGGCCCGCTTCCAGCGGATGGAAATCGAAGCCCTGCCCGATCCGCATTTTATCCTTCCTGACGTTTCATGCGCGCCGCCGCCCGGCCAAAAGTTGACATGGCCGGCGGGAGCCTCCAAGCTTGAAAGCGCGTCTGCGCGGAGGAAACCCGATGTTTGAGTTCTGGAAGCAGCCGAAATTCTGGGCCGCCGCCATCATCGTGCTGTGGCTCGCCTACATAATCGGCGCCAATCTTGAGCAAATCGTCACGATTCATCTCATTCCATTGCTGGTGCAGCCCAACCTCAAGGTCTCGACCATCGTGGTGTTTTCCGCAATCGTGGGCGTGGCGCTGACGCTGATCGTCCAGTATTACTGGCGCAGGTTCCGCGCTTCGAAAAACGCCGCGCAATCCGCGCCCGCGCCCGGCGCCAGCAGCAGCACCACCGCCTGATCGCCCGCCTTGAGCGTCGTTGTCGCGGCCGGACCGATCAGCAGGCCGTCGGCGCGCGCCAGCGAACTCAGCACGCCCGAGCTTTGATTCCCGGTCGGCGCGGCGAACAGCGCGCCGTCGCGCCGCTCCAGCCGCACGCGGACGAACTCGGTCAGATTCGCCGCCGTGCGAATTTCGCCGGCGCAGCGCGCCGCCACCCGCGGCAGTCCCGTCGCCGGCCGTCCGCCAATCTTCAGAAGCGCCGGCCGCACATACAAGTAGAAGCAAACCATCGTCGAAACCGGATTTCCCGGCAGCCCGAAGACCGGGCGATCACGCAACGTCCCGAACTTGAGCGGCTTGCCCGGCTTCTGCGCGACTCCATGGAAAAGCTGGCGCAAGCCAAGCTCGTCCATCACGACTTTGACATGGTCGAACTGACCGACCGAGACGCCGCCGGTGGTCAGCACGACATCGCATCCGAGCGCCTCTTCGAGCCGCGCCCGCACCTCTTCCGGACGGTCGCGCGCGACCCGCAGCAGCACCGGCTCGCCGCCCGCCTCGGCGATCGCGCCGGCCAGCGCGTAGGCGCTCGAATTCACAATCTGGGCGCCGCTAGGCACGGCGTCGATATCGACCAGTTCGTCGCCGGTGGCGACGATCGCGACTCGCGGCCGGCGATAAACGTCGAGCATCGCGCGGTTGAGCGACGCGATCATGCCAAGGTCGGAGGGCGTCAGCGTCCGCCCCGGCTCCATCAGCAGCTCGCCCCGCTTCACGTCCTCGCCG
>DAHZDR010000001.1 GCA_027403435.1 Deltaproteobacteria bacterium | reverse complement strand
CCGGGATGCAACAGGCGATCGATCGCGGCCTGCGCGCCCAGCTGGCGATCGACAGCCTGCTGACCGGCCTGCTCTATATCGACCTTGATATGCATCCGGGAACGCCGGCGCGGCTCGCGATGCCGCTGAATTCCGGCTACCAGGAAATTCCGACGCTGCCGACCGCCTTCGAGCAGGCCCAAAACGCCGCCACCCGGCTGATCAGCCAAATCGACAAAATCCAGCTCGACCAGCTCGTCGCCACGGCCACCGATACGCTGGCCGCGGTGCGCGATCTCGCCAACTCGCAACAACTGCGCGGCGCCATCGCCGCGCTCAAGGAATCCGGCGACAGCCTCAACCGCGCCGCCAATGAAATTCAGCGTCTCAGCGCCAACGTCAACCAGCAGATCGCCCCGATGAGCCAAAGTATCCAGACCGCCGCTCGCAATACCGACGCCACCCTGCGAACCACCCAAGCCATGCTCGACCGCGTCAATGACACGCTCGCGCCCAACGGTCCGCTGATTTATCAGGCCAACCAAACGTTGATCCAGCTTTCGGCGGCGGCGCGGTCGGCGCGCCGGCTGGCCTATTATCTCGACCGCAATCCCGACGCGCTGATGCGCGGCCGCAGCTACAAAAAGGCCGGCCAGTGAATCCGCCACGCGCGCTTCACGCCCGGCTTGCGCTGTGCGCCGCCGCGGCGCTGTTCGCCGGATGCTCGGTGCTGGCGCCGCAGCCCGATCGCACGCGCTTCTTCGTGCTGACCGCGGCCGCGCCGCCGGCCGGGGCCGTGGCGCCATCGCCTGGCGCGCTCGCGCTCGGACTCGGCCCAATCGATTTGCCCAGCTATCTCGGCCATCTCGAGGTGGTCACCCGCGCAGATCCCAACCGTATCGACCTGTCGCCGTCGGATCGCTGGGCCGAATCCTTCGACGACAACGTGCGCGAAGTGCTGGCGCGCGACCTTGGCGCGCGGCTGCCCGGCGCGCATATCGTGAGCTTTCCGTGGTACCCGACCACCCCGCTTGACTACGAAATCGCCGTCAGGTTCGAGCGCTTCGAACGCGCCGGCGCCAATTCGACCGAGCTTGACGCGCACTGGACGATCCGCGACGGCAAAACCCGGCGGACGCTCGCGACGCGCGCCGCGCGCTTCGCCGAATCCGCTCCCGACGACGCGATGGAATCCGCCGCGGCGGCGTTGAGCGCCGATCTCGCCGGACTCGCCGGTCAAATCGCCACGACCGTCGCGCAATTGAATCAGGCGCGCGCCGCCCACGGCGGCGGCTGACGCGGCAATTCCGCGCGGCGCTTACCGCGCGCGCCGACGCATACGGCGAAAAAGCTTCAGGCGTCGGGAATCAAGTCGAGTTCAGCCAGCCAGGCTTCGGCTTCGCTGTCGCTCGGCGCGCGATAATCGCCGCGCGGCGAGAGCGATCCGCCCGAACCGACCTTGGGCGCGTTCGGGATGCAACTGCGCTTGAACTGGCTCAGCTTGAAAAAGCGCTGGAGGAAAGTCCGCAAGTGGCGCTTGATCGCGGCGAGGTCGTATTGATTGCGCCGCTCCTCGGGAATGTCCGGCCATGCGCCGCGCGTCCGATCGCGCCACGCCGACCACTCCAGAAATGCAATCTTGGACGGCGGATAGCCGAACCGCAGCGTGTGGTAAAGATTGAAGTCCTGAAGCTCGTACGGACCGACGATCGCCTCCGTCGCCTGCTCCGGACCTGACGCGCCCGCGCGCGCCGGCACCAGCTCCGGACTGATCTCGGTTGCAAGAATTTCGCGCAAAATCGCGCTCGCCTCGGGGCCAAAGCGATTGGCCTCGGCGACCCAGCGGATCACATGCTGGATCAACGTTTTCGGCACGCTCGCGTTGACCGCGTAATGCGACATATGGTCGCCGACGCCGTAAGTGCACCAGCCCAGAGCCAACTCGCTCAAATCGCCCGTGCCGACCACCAGCGCCCGATGCTGGTTGGCGAGGCGGAACAGATGGCTGGTGCGCTCGCCCGCCTGCACGTTTTCGAAGGTCACGTCGTACTGCTCGCGCCCCTCGCTATACGGATGGCCCAGGTCGGCCAGCATCAGCGTCGCGCTGGGCCGGATGTCGAGTTCATGCGGCGCGCATTCGATCGCGGCCATCAGCCGGCGCGCCTGCGCCAGCGTGCGCGCGCTGGTGGCGAAACCCGGCATCGTGTAGGCGAGCAGATTGCTTCGCGGCAAGCCCAGGCGATCGAGCGCCTGCGCGCATACCAGCAGCGCGTGGGTCGAATCGATTCCGCCGGAAATGCCAATCACCAGCCGCTCGATTCCGGCGGCGCGCAGCCGCGTCGCCAGCCCCTGCACCTGAATTTCATAGACTTCGGCGCAGCGCTCGCCGCGGCGCGCCGGATCGGACGGCACATAGGGAAAGCGCTCGTGGCGGCGTTCGAGCAAAAGCTCGCCCGCGCGCGGCGGTTCGGCGCGAAACGCGATGCGCCGGAACTCCGCGGTCGCGGCGCGCGCGGCGGCCGCCGCGTAGCCGAAACTCGTCTGCCGCATCCGCTCCTGCCCCAGCCGCTCCAGATCGATTTCCGAACAAATCAGTTGCGGTCCGTTATGGAAGCGCGCGGATTCCGCGATGAGATTGCCGTTTTCGCAGATCAGCGCGTGGCCGTCCCAGGCGAGATCCGTGGTTGATTCGCCCGCGCCCGCCGCCGAATAGAGATACGCCGCAAGGCATCGCGCCGATTGCCCCGTCACCAGTTCGCGCCGATAGTCGGCCTTGCCCACCGTGGCGTTCGAGGCGGAAAGATTCAGCAGCACGGTCGCGCCCGCCATCGCGGCGTAAGACGACGGCGGAATCGGCGTCCACAGGTCCTCGCAAATCTCGACGTGAAAGACGAAATCGGGCAAATCCTCGGCGGCGAAAATCAGCCCGGTGCCAAACGGCGCGCCACGCTGGCCCGCCAGCTCGATTTCCGCGCGCGGCGCGTGGGCGCCGGGATGGAACTGCCGCAATTCATAGAACTCGCGATAATTCGGCGGATAGCTCTTGGGCACGATTCCCAGAATCCGCCCGCGCTGGATCGCCACCGCGCAATTGAACAGCAGATGGTCCACCGCCAGCGGCATCCCGACCACGGCGACGATCGGCAGCTCCGTCGACGCCTCGAGCAGCCGCGCCAACCCCTCCTTGCAGCCGTCAAGCAGGGCCCGCTGATGGAACAGGTCGTCGCAGGTGTAGGCCGAAAGCCCCAGTTCGGGAAACAGGACCAAAATCGCCTTGCGCGCCGCCGCCGCGCGCATCAGGTCGATCGTCTGCGCCGCGTTGAAGGCGGGATCGGCGACGCGCACCTCCGGAATCGCGACGACGGCGCGAATAAAGTCGTGATTATACAAATTATAAAAGTCTTGGCCTGCCTTCACGTCTCAACGCCCCATTCTGGCCGACCTTGCGCCGGAATACGTCTCGTCCGCGCGCGAATCGCCGGTCGTTCCAATTTCTATAGCAGAATCGGCCCGGCCGCGCCGTCAACGCGGCGCACGGCGGCGAAAATCGATCGGGCGGAGCCGGGCGCCTCTTCCATACCATCGCCGCCTACAGTTAAATCATGATGAAGGCCGTTACGGCCCGACGCCAATTGTGGTCGTCGAAAAAGGGAGTGGCGCCCAATGTTTGGAGGGTTAGTCGGTCCAATTGGCGAATCCGCAGCCTCGTTCACCCGATGCCCGAATTGCGGGACGGAACTGGCCGAGGACGATTATATCGCCGGGCGCGCAAAGCCGGCCGCCGAGGTGGTGAGTATCTGCCGGGGATGCGCCGAAATCGTCACGTTGACGCGCCGCGATTCCGGCCTTGCGCTGCGCGCCGCCACGGCCAGCGAATATCTCTCGCTTGCGCCGGAGGCGCAGAATCTGCTGCGCGTCGCCCATCTGCTGGTGAGCGAGCAAATCAAGCGCCGCGTCTGCTAATCCGGCGCGGCGGCGTCAGTCGGTAATCGCTCCGATACTGCTCGACGACACCTGCGCGGCGTACTTCGCCAGCACGCCGCGAGTGTAGCGCGGTTTCGGCGGCTGCCACGCGGCGCGCCGGCGCGCGATTTCGTCCTCCGGCACATTGAGCTTCAGCATCCGCTTGACGCTGTCGATCGTAATCGAATCCCCTTCATGCACCAGCGCTATCAGTCCGCCGACCTGCGCCTCGGGCGCGACGTGTCCGACCACCAGGCCGTAGGTGCCGCCGGAAAAACGTCCATCGGTAATCAGGCCGACCGAATCGCCCAGCCCGGCGCCGATAATCGCCGAAGTCGGCGACAACATCTCGCGCATTCCGGGACCGCCCTTCGGCCCTTCATAACGGATCACCAGCACGTCACCCGGTTTGATCTTGCCCGCCAAAACCGCCGCAAGACAATCCTCTTCGCACTCGAAAACGCGCGCCGGACCGGTGATCTCGCGATGCTTGATGCCGGTGATTTTGGCGACCGCGCCCTCGGTCGCGAGATTGCCGCGCAGAATCGCCAGATGGCCCTGCGGGTAGAGCGGCTCCGCCCACTGCCGGATCACATCCTGATCCTTGCGTGGCGCGTCGGGAACCTCGGCCAGCGTCTCGGCGATCGTGCGGCCCGTGATGGACATGGCGTCGCCGTGGATCAAGCCGTGCTTGAGCAGCATTTTCATCACCTGCGGGATGCCGCCCGCCCGATGCAAATCGGTGGCGACGTAGCGGCCCGACGGCTTGAGGTCGCAGAGCACCGGCACGCGTTGCCGGATGGTCTCGAAGTCGTCGATTGTCAGCGGCACTTCGGCCGCGTGCGCGATCGCCAGCAGATGCAATATCGCGTTGGTTGAACCGCCCACCGCCATCACCACCGCGATCGCGTTCTCGAACGCCTTGCGCGTCAGGATTTGGCGCGGCAGGAGCTGGCGATGCACCGCTTCGACGACCGCGGCGGCGGATTGCGCGGCGCTATCGGCCTTCTCGGCGTCGATCGCCGACATGGTCGAGGAATACGGCAGGCTCATCCCCATCGCCTCGATCGCCGAGGACATGGTGTTGGCCGTGTACATCCCGCCGCACGAACCGGCGCCGGGACAGGCGTGGCGCTCGACTTCGAGCAGTTCCTTTTCGTCGATCGTGTGGGCGCTGTACTGGCCGACCGCCTCGAAGGCGCTGACGATCGTCAGGTCGCGGCCATTGTAATGGCCGGGCTTGATCGTGCCGCCATAGACGAAAATCGCCGGAACATTCATCCGCGCAATCGCGATCAACGCGCCGGGCATGTTTTTGTCGCAGCCGCCGATCACGACGACGCCGTCCATCGATTGCGCGCTGGTCGCGGTTTCGATCGAGTCGGCAATCACTTCGCGCGAAACCAGCGAATACTTCATGCCTTCGGTGCCCATCGCGATTCCGTCGCTCACGGTAATCGTGCCAAACACCTGCGGCATCGCGCCCGCCGCGCGAACGGCGGTCTCCGCGCGCCGCGCGAGCGTGTCCAGACTCATATTGCAGGGCGTGATCGTGCTGTAAGCGTTGGCGATGCCGATAATCGGCTTGGTGAAGTCGTTGTCGCCGAAACCGACCGCGCGCAGCATCGAGCGGTTGGGCGAGCGCTGCACGCCTTCGGTAATCAGCTTGCTTCTGAAATTATCGGCCATGATGGTCTCCGTGACGCCGCATCGGCGCGAAAAGCGGCGCGGCGGCTCCGGATTGCACCACAGAGCGGCGGCGCATTTCAAGCGCGCCGTCCGGCCGCGATCGCCCAACGGCTATCTTCGCGCGAATTCGCCGAGCGCCCGCACCCGCCGGCGCCACGCGCAACTTTCCCAGTACGGCAGCGCCAGCGCGAGCATCGTCGTCGATCCGCTCAGATCGAGCGCCACGTCCGAGATCTTCCCGCTGCGCGTGGTCGTCATTAATTGCAGGCTTTCGTCGAGCGAGGCGATCGCGAGACAGAGGCCAAAGGCCAGCAGTGGCCGGCCGCGCATCGGCCCGAACGACAAGGCCAGGAACAGCGCGGAATACTCCATGAAGTGCGTGCTCTCGCGAATCCAAATGTGCCACCACGCCAGCTCGCCGCCGTTCGCGCCGGGCATCGCGTCGCGCAGCAGCGGGAGAATCATCCAACCGGTGCGCGTGTATGAAAATAATGGCGAACCAAGCGTCAAAATCCCCGCGACGCACAGGCCCGCCACGAGCCATCCCAGCGCCGCCGCGCGCGACCGTGGCCGGGACGGCGCGGCGCCGCGACTCTTCCCACGCTCGATTGTGACCTGTTTGTTCAAAATTTTCACAAGCTATTGCACCTAACGATCGGCCCGGCAGTCAAGCGCCGCGACCTCCGCCCTCACGACAGTTGAATCGCGCCGTCAACCCTGTAATCACTAATCCCAACAAATCCAATCGATGCATACCAGCGCACGCCTTGTCCTGATTCGCTTCCTGATCGTCTCGATCGGCCTCATGGCCGTCATGCCGGGACGGTTGGGCGCGGCCACCCGGCGCAAAACCGCGGCGCCGGCGGCGTACAGCGGCGTGCTCACCTACCATTACGACAACGCCCGCACGGGAGTTAACCCCAACGAGACCACGCTGACGCCCGCCAACGTCAACCCCGCGACGTTCGGCAAAATCGCGAGCCTCAAGGTTGACGGCTACGTGTACGCGCAGCCGCTCTACGTCAGAAATGTGCCGATACCCGGCAAGGGCGTGCATAGCGTAGTGTATATCGCCACCGAGCACGATAGCATATACGCCTTCGACGCGGCTGGACATGACCCGGAGCCGCTTTGGCGGCGCGGCTTCATCGCGCCCGAAATCGGCGTCGCCACGGTCACTTCCCAGGCTGTCGGCACGCTCGACATCATGCCCGAAATCGGCATCACCGGCACGCCCGTCATCGATCCGTCCGGCACGCTCTACGTCGTCGTCAAAACGCAGGAGCAGGGACTATACGTTCAACGATTGCATGCGCTCGACATCACGACCGGCGACGAGCGGCCAGGCTCGCCCCGGATTATCGCGCCGACCGCCTTGGGCAGCGGCGCCGGCGCCGCCGCGGACGGCACGATCGAGTTCAACGCGCTGCGCCAGAATCAGCGCGCCGCCCTGGCCGAGGTGAACGGCGAAATCTATATCGCGTTCGCCTCCCACGGCGACCATCCGCCGTTTCACGGATGGATGCTCGGCTACGACGCGCGGACGCTCAAGTTAATCGACAGCTTCAATGACTCGCCGAATGGCTCCGACGGCGGTATCTGGCAGGGCGCCAACGGTCCCGCCGCGGACGCTTCCGGCGCGCTTTACGTCTCCTCCGGCAACGGCACCTTCGACGCCGACACCGGCGGCCCCGATTACGGCGACAGCGCGATTAAGCTGGTCCCGACCGTTGTCAAAGGCCGCCACAAGTTCCGCGTCACGGACTATTTCACGCCCTACGATCAGAACGATTTCAACGGCGCCGATCTCGACTTCGGCCCGACCGGCACGATCGTCTTGCCCGACCAGACCGCCGGTCCCAAGCGCCTGCTGTTCGTCGCCAACAAGGAAGGCACCGTCTATCTGTTGGACCGCGACAATCTGGGCCGTTACAACCCCGACGACGACTCGCAAATCGTGCAGGAAGTGCCGTCGATGCTCGGGATGATGTACACGCCTGGCGCCTTTTTCAATAATACGTTCTATTTTGGCCCACAAAACCGGCCAATCATCGCCTTTCCGTTAGTCAAAGGGCAAATTTCGGTGGACGGCGAATTCACCGCCAGCGACCCGTTTGGCTATCCCGGCGTGGTTCCGTCGGTTTCCGCAAATGGCCGCGCCAATGGCGTCGTATGGGCGATTCAGATCGACCAGTACGTGTCGAGCGGTCCGGCCACGCTCCATGCCTACGACGCCGCGACGCTCACTTCGCTCTACGACAGCCAGATGGCGGGAAGCCGGGATATCGCGGGACCGGCGGTCAAGTTCACGACCCCGATGGTGGCGGACGGGCGCGTTTATTTCGGCACGCAGAATTCGGTGGAGGTTTACGGCCTGCGCGGGCGGTAGCGCCAGCCGGCATTGTTTGCGCTCACGCGGATTGCGATTTCGCACCGGCGGCGCGGCAAAATTAGCGACGCGCCCTTGTGCCGAATGGCTCCGCCATGTACAAATATCAGTTTCGGCGGGGTCGTAGTTCAGCCCGGTTAGAACGCCGGCCTGTCACGTCGGAAGTCGTGGGTTCAAATCCCATCGGCCCCGCCAACCAAATTTGACCGTGATCGGCGCGCCGTGTTGCATGGCCGCGGCGCCGGTCGAGAAGGCGCCAGGTGCAGGGAACGTGAAGTTAACCGAACAAACCAGGAGCGTATCGCGCGAAAACGCGCTGCGCGAGCGTCGCTGGATCATTATCGACGCCGACGGCCGGGCGCTGGGCCGGGTCGCCGCGCGCGCCGCCAGCGTGTTGCGCGGCAAGCATCGCCCCGACTTCACGCCCAATCAGGACGCCGGGGACTTTGTCGTCGTGATCAACGCGGCCAAGGTCAAGCTGACCGGCGCCAAGCTGACCGACAAGGTTTATCATCACCATACCGGCTATCCGGGCGGAATCCGCAGCACCACCGCGGGCAAACTGCTCCAAACGCGGCCCGAGCGACTGATGGAGATGGCGGTGCATGGGATGCTGCCGAAGAATCGGCTGGGCCGGCGGCTATTTACCAAGCTCAAGGTCTATCGCGACGGCGATCATCCCCACGCCGCGCAACAACCGACCGCAATCAGTCTGTAAACCGCGTCATACGCGGGTGGCGTCATCAAGATGGCAGAAAAGACGAACATGATTCGCACGACCGGCCGGCGCAAAACCGCCGTCGCGAGCGTGCGCCTGCTCCCCGGCTCCGGAACGCTGACCGTGAACGATCGGTCGCTTGAGGATTACTTCCCGCGCGACACCGCCCGGATGCGGATCCTGGAACCCTTCGAAATTACCGAAACCAGCGGTCAGTACGACGCGATCATCAGCGTCACCGGCGGCGGCTCCTCGGCGCAGGCCGACGCGGTGCGTCATGGAATTTCCCGCGCGCTGGTTGTGGTTTCCGAAGCGATGCGGCCGGCGTTGCGCAAGGGCGGGATGTTGACGCGCGATCCGCGCGAGGTCGAGCGCAAGAAATACGGCCATCACAAGGCGCGCAAGCGTCCGCAATACTCCAAGCGCTAAGCGGCGCGCGATTCGCTTCGCGGCGGCGTCCGTCCGGCCTTCCGGAAGACGCCGTCGCCGCTTTGGCGTAATCTTGGCGTCGCCGTTCGGCCTGTTGAAGAATCAGGCCTAAAGAGTGGCCATATCCCGGATTTGGTGATAGTTCGATTAAACCGACGTTAACTTTTGGGAGGCGCCTCGGGACCCCTGATGGCTTCGCACGACAGGGTTAGAGCGGCGGTATTGGGTGCGTCCGGCTATTCCGGAATCGAAGCGGTGCGGCTGCTCGCCGGCCATCCGTTCGTCGAATTGGTCGCGCTCACTTCCGAGCATTACGCCGGCCGCGAGGTCGCCGAAGTGTATCGGCACATGACGGGAATCGATCTGCCGCCGTTCGAGGAATTGCGCGCCGATCTGATCCGCGGCCGCGCCGAAATCGTGATTTCATGCCTGCCCGAACGGGTCGGCGCGCCAATCCTCGCCGATTTGGCGCAGACCGGAATCAAGGTGATCGACGTTTCGGCCGATTTCCGGCTCAAGGATCCCGCCGCCTACCGTCAGACCTACGGCGCCGACCATCCGGCGCCCGCCCTGCTCAAGGAAGCCGTTTACGGACTCAGCGAATTCCATCGCCGCGAACTGCGCGAGGCGCGCATCGTGGCGAATCCCGGATGCTATCCGACGGGCGCGCTGCTGGGTTTGCTGCCGCTGATCCGCCGCGACCTGATTGATCCGGCGTCGATCGTAATCGACGCGAAATCGGGCACCACCGGCGCGCGACGCCAGGCCGCGGTCGAGCAGCTTTTCGCCGAGGTCAACGAAAACTTCCGCCCCTACAAAATCTGCAACCATCGCCATACCCCCGAGATGGAGCAGGAAATCGGCGCGGCGCTCGGGCGCGAGGTCGCCGTGATGTTCGTGCCGCATCTGCTGCCGGTCACCCGCGGCATCCTGAGCTCGATTTTCATGCGGCCGCGCGCGGGCACCACCGAGCAGGACGTGCGCGACGCCTTCGAGGCGAGCTTCGCCAAGTCGCGCTTCATCCGGCTGCTCAAGCCGGGCGAACTGCCCGAGTTGAAGAACGTCCGCGCGACGAATTTCTGCGAAATCGCCTTCGTGCTCGACCGGCGCACGCAAACGCTCTGCGTGCTGACGGCGATCGACAATCTGGGCAAGGGCGCGGCCGGCCAGGCGGTGCAGAATCTCAATCTGATGCTTGGCTACGACGAAGCCGCCGGCCTGCTCGCCGCCGCCCCCGTCCCCTAAGCGCGGCGCCAACGCGCGCCGCAATTGGTTCGAGAGCATGCGCCTGCTCTATTGGAGGCGCCATGGGGAACGCCCGCTCCAGCCGCGCATCGCCGCAGTGGCCCACGCCGTCGTCTTGTGCGTATGGCATGAGGTGCAGGGATTCGGGATGCCGTATTTGTCGGTCATCGCCGGCGCGACGAAGCGAAACGTATGGGCGTGAACGTAGGCGCCGGGAACGCCCTCGGTCTCGATCGCCGGCATGTGGCAGTCAACGCATCGCCCGCCCGGAGCGCCGGCCTTATGATGCATATGCAGTTCGAGCGTGGCGGCGCGCGGGCCATTGGGCGATCCCGGACCGTGACATCCGAGGCATAGCGCTTGCGCCGGCGCGCGCAGCTCGGCGTAATTACCCGTGCCGTGCGCGTCGTGGCAATCCATGCAGGCGATTCCCCGCCGGTACATCACGCTCTGCGCGAAGTCGTTTCCCTGCATCCGGTTCTTGTGCGCCGTACCGTCGGCGAAATAATAAAAATCGGTCTTACCGAGCGTATGGTCTTCGAGTTTCCAGAAATCCCGCAATCTCAGTCCGACCCGGTATCCCACCGGCCAGTCGTAATACTTTCCGCCGATCGGATTAGACAGTGGGCGGCCCTGGGAATGGCACTGGATACAAGCGTCATTCGCCGCCACATAATTCATCCGCGCCGGATTCAGGATATTGTCCGGCCGCGGATTGGCGGCGTGTAAGCTGCCGGGACCGTGGCAGCGCTCGCAGCCGACGTTCCATTCCGCGACCTGTTTGGTGCGGATATCGTAGCCCACCGAATGGCATCCGTCGCATAGCGGCCCCGTCGGCCGTTGCATATTGTCGGGCGGATACAAGGGCGCCCACCAGTCTTCTCCGATCGTCACGAAATAGGGCAGCCATTCGGGCCGCGCAAAATTCCATTGCACGGGCAGCGGGAAATAGTCATCGCCAATTTTCGTGAAGTAGCGCTGCTTCCAGATGCCGCCATACACGAACGCGACTTGCGCGGGTGAAAAAGGCCATACATGGTTGCCGGCAAGGTCCGGCGCGATCGCCTTCGGATCGACGCGCGGGTCGCGCACCACGTTTGCCATCGGCGTCTTGCGCCAATGCTCGTAGATGCCGGCGTGGCATCGCGCGCACGCCCGCGACCCGACATAATGGGCGGCGGCGATCGCCTGCGCCTGGGCGCCCCGCTCCGCGGCGTTCAGCGGACGCAGACTGCGCAGATAGAGCGTCAATTGCCAAAGGTGGATTGCCGATTCCGGACGCGGCCTCCTCCACGCGGGCATCCCCGTCCACGGCACGCCGTGGGCAATGATGTAGTGTAGTTCGCCGTCGCTCAGGTCCTGGGTCGGCGCGAGGCGCAGGTCCGGCACGCGCGGATAGGAATGAGCGCCGATTGGCGTCCGCCCGGAGCCATCAACGCCGTGGCACCGCGCGCAGTTGACGATATACTCCTGGCGGCCATGCCGCAGATTTTCGTCGTTCGGCGCAAGGGGATTGCGGCGGCGGCGTTCGGCGATGGGTATCGCCAGATGGCGCGCCGTCCGCGCGAGCGCGGTTTCCCATCCCGGCGGACCGTCGGCCGCGCGGAAGGCGCTACGCACCTCCAGAACCGCGAGCGCAGCGCCGCTCAGAAGCGCGGCCAGCAGCGCCACGGCGATTATCCTCCATCCGATCATGATTCGGCCGCGCGCCCGGGCGGCGGGTGCTGATTCATGGAAGATCAAACATCAGCGCCTCGGATTCTTCAACTGCGGCGATCGGAGCGCGGTCGTCAGTGATTTTCGCGCAGCAGGCGGAGCCGAGCGCGATTCTGATGGTCGCAATCGTATGGGCCGCGCGCCAAGGCCTCGGTTTCGCCACTTTCTCTTCAGAGCGTCTCACGGTCACGTGTAGCGCAGCCAGCGGAGGATTTCGGCGATCGCCGGCTTCTTGCCGTACATCAGGATTCCGACCCGATAGATGCGCGAGGAAACGGCGATCGCCGCGTACACCGACGCCGCCATCAGCGCTATCGCGAGCGCCAGTCTTGTCGTTCGCACTGTAGCTATTCAAGGTCGCCTTCCTCAAGTCCCGCAAGCTTGGTCAAATGCGCGAGCAGGCCGCGTTTCAGCGGCTGGTTGCCGTGTACCGGGATCGAGAGCCGCACCGTGTTTCCGGGCTTGCCGTA
>DAHZDR010000537.1 GCA_027403435.1 Deltaproteobacteria bacterium | reverse complement strand
GAACTGGTTTATCACGCGCTGCGCGCGCGTCTGGCCGACCAGACCTCGCCCGAAGCGATCGCCGATCCGGCCGCGAATGAAGGCGGCGGCGCGGACGCGATCGAGGCGGCGGAGCAAGCGCGGCCCTTGCGGCTGGTGGTCGATGCGCCTGTGGCGCGGGCCGCGCAGGCGCCGTTGGGACTTGGCTACGGCGGCGCGCGCAATGGCGCGGCTGCGGCGGCGGCGCTTACAGCCTCCGAGGGTCCGGTCGCGGCGGACGCCGTGGCCGGCGCGGCGGCTTCAGCGCCGATGGCCCCGGTCGCGGCGCGGACGGCGGACGGGTCGCCGATCCCAAGGTATGCGACGCTGCGGGTTCTGGGGCAGATTTTCACCGGCTATATCGCGCTCGAGGACGACGAAGGATTGCTCCTGATCGATCAGCATGCGGCGCATGAACGGGTGACCTTCGAGCGGTTGCGCGCCGAGCTGCGCGCCGGCGGAGTGCGGACGCAGGCGCTGCTGACGCCCGCGACGCTCGAGCTGGAGCGCGGACGGGCGGCGATCGCGATGGCGAATCTTGACGAGCTGCGCGCCGCCGGCTTCGATCTCGAACCCTTCGGCGCGGCGACGCTGATGCTCAAGGGGACGCCGGCGGTCTTCGGCCCCGCAGGCGGAGTGAGGCTGCTCGCCGATATGATCGACACGATGGGCGAGGGCGGCGCGCGGGCGCGCGGCGAAGGCGCTTTCGAGGAGGTGCTCAAGCGGCTCGCCTGCCACGGCTCGATCCGGGTGGGCCGGACGCTCAGGGGCGACGAAATTGCGGCGTTGCTGGCCGATCTCGACGCGACCGAATTCAAGACCAACTGTCCGCACGGCCGCCCGGTGCATGTGCGTTTCGGCCGCGGCCAAATCGAGCGGATGTTCCGGCGCTGAGCGGCGGCGCGCCGGGCTGGAAGCGGATAAAATAATCCAATGGACGCCTTGGCCAAACGCGGCGCGGGCGGCGGCGCCGGGTTTATCGTCGGGCCGACGGGCGCCGGCAAGACCGGCTTCGCGATCGCGCTGGCGGAGCGGCTCGGCGCGGAGATCGTCAATGCCGATTCGCGCCAGCTCTATCGCGGCATGGACGTTGGCACGGCCAAGCCGTCGGCGGCGGAACGCGCCCGCGCGCCGCATCATTTGTTCGACGTGCGCGCGCCGGACGATCCGATCAACGCGGCGCAATTCGCGGAGATGGCGCGGGCGGCGATCGCCGAAATCGCGGCGCGCGGGCGGCCGGCGCTGATCGTCGGCGGCAGCGGACTGTATCTGCGGGCGCTGCGCGGCGGCCTGTTCGCGGGACCGCCGGCCGCGCCGCAAGTGCGGGCGCGGATTCTGGCCGCGGCCGGAGCGGCGGGCGCTCCGGGACTCCATCGGCGGCTTGCGGCGATCGACCCGGAGAGCGCGGCGCGGTTTGCGCCGAACGACGCCGCGCGCATCGTGCGCGCGCTCGAGGTTCACGAACTGACCGGCCGGCCGCTCAGCGCGCTCCAGCGGGAGCATCGCTTCGCCGGCTACGCCGCTACGGGAGGACCCTGCGTGGGCCTGACGATCGAGCGGGCGCGGCTGTACGAGCGTATCGACCGGCGCTTCGACGCGATGATCGCGGCGGGGCTGATCGAGGAGGTGCGCGGGCTGATGGCGGCCGGGATGGATCGGCGCGGCGCGTTTGCGGCGACGATCGGCTATCGTGAGCTGGCGGCCTGGATCCGCGGCGAACGCGGCCGCGAGGACGCGATTGCGCGGGCCAAGCGCGAAAGCCGCCGGCTGGCCAAGCGCCAGATGACCTGGTTCAGGCGCGAACCGGGCGTCGTCTGGCTTGACCAGGCGGACGGCATCGAACAGGCTCTGGAACTGTTCAGGAACTATTTCAAGGCGGAGCGCGCGGCGCGGGATGGAGCATCGGGAGCAATCGTCGGAACTGACCGCGGCCGAGATCGAACGGCGGCTGGAAGCGGTCGCGAATAATTTTGCCGCGGAAAAATCGGCGGGCGCGCGGCGCAAGCTGGCGGCGGAGCGCAAGCGGCTTGAAGATGAGCTGCGGGCGCGGCTCAGGCCGATCGACCGGGTGCGCGCGGCGCGCAATCCCGCGCGTCCGCAGACGCTCGACTATATCGACGCGCTGATTACCGACTTTATCGAGCTGCATGGCGATCGCCGTTACGGCGATGACGGCGCGATCGTCGCCGGGATGGGCTGGTTTCAGGGCAATCCGGTCGCGATCGCGGGCCATCAGCGGGGCCGTTCGACGGTCGAACGGCTGCGCCGGAATTTCGGCAAGCCGTTTCCGGAGGGTTATCGCAAGGCGGTGCGGCTGTTCGATTTGGCGAGCCGCTTCCAGATTCCGGTAATCACGTTTATCGACACGCAGGGCGCGGAGCCGGGAATCGGCGCGGAACAGCGCGGCCAGTCCGAGGCGATCGCCGCGAGCCTGGAGGCGATGGCGCGAATCGCGGCGCCGGTGATCGTCTGCGTGATTGGCGAAGGCGGCTCGGGCGGCGCGCTGGCGATCGGCGTCGGCAACGTGGTGCTGATGCAGGAGAACGCCTGCTATTCCGTGATTACGCCGGAAGGCTGCGCGGCGATTCTGTGGCGTGAAGCGGGGCCGGAGAAGGTCGTGGACGCGGCGCGCGCGCTCAAGCTGACGGCGGACGATCTGCTGGCGCTGGGGATAATCGACGAGGTCGTGCCGGAGCCGCCCGGCGGGGCGCATCGCGAACCCGCGCAGGCGATCGCGGCGGTGGGCGACGCCCTCGGACGCCATCTGCGGCGCTTGCGCAAGCTCGGACCGCAGGAGCTCAGGCGCGCGCGCGAGCGAAAGTTCGCCGCGATGGGCGCGGCGTTTCTTGACGGCGGCGTTGAAAAGCGCGGCGGAATCAAGTAGCGGTTTCGCCCGCGATGGCCACAGTAAAGAAAACGCGCGCGGAGTCCGGGCGCCCGCTGCTCGCGGACCTGCGCCGGCGAATCGATGAAATCAACCGGGAACTGGTGGGGTTGCTCTCCGAGCGCGCCCGGATCGCCCAGGCGATCGGCGAGATCAAG
>DAHZDR010000542.1 GCA_027403435.1 Deltaproteobacteria bacterium | reverse complement strand
GATGATTCCGCTGGGACGTTTCGGCACGGTCGCGGACGTGGCGCCGCTGGCCGCCTATTTGCTGACCGACGCCGCGGCGTATATTACCGGCGCGGTGATCCAGATTGACGGCGGGCTGGCGATGTGACTGGCGACGACGATTGCGCCGCCGTGGCGTTCGTGATGGAAATTCGCTTGAACCTTGGCCAAACGGCCACGATAATTGCGTACAAGGAATAGCCGGTGCCCGACAGCGAATCGATTTTTGAAGAACAGCAAGCGCCGCAGGCTTCGCGCGAGCTGGCCGAACTCAAGAGCTCGCCCGATTACGCGGCGCCCTTCCAGATTATCCGGCGCCGGGTGATCGACGATTACTTCGAGGGCCGGATGGTCTGCGACGCGACGATCGTGATCCGGATCGGCGACGTCGAAGAGACCGAAGCCGCGCGCGGAGTCGGCGTGGTGCATGCGCTCGACAACGCGCTGCGCAAGGCGCTGCTCAAATATTTCCCTTATCTGGCCGAAGTGAAGGTCACCGAGACCTACGCGCACGCCACCGGCGAATCGACCGAGGCCGATGTGATCACGGTCAACAAATTCACCGACGGGCGGCTTTTATGGACCACGCTGGCGCGCTCGGGCAATACGATCGAAGCGGGCTGGAAGTCGCTGGTCGAAGGCTACGAATGGCGGATTTGGCGCGAGAATCTGCGTCTGCGCGAGATGGCGCGCAATCCCAAATACGGCCAGCGCTGAGGCGCGATGGATCCGCAAGCCGGCTCCACGACGACCGCCGCGGCTCCCGGCCGCGCCCGTCCCGGACGGATCGCGGTCCTGTATGACGGCGGCTGCGAACTGTGCCGGATGGGCGCCGAAGCGGTGCGTGTCTTCGACAACTCCGGGCATATCGACCTGATCGATTTCAACAACGAAGCCGCCCGCGCCGGCTTTCCCAACTTGACCATGCCGGCGCTGATGGAAGCGTTGCATGTGGTTGACGATTGTGGCCGGGTATGGCGCGGCGCGCGCGCCGTCAACGAGGTGTTGCGCCATCAGCGGGGCGCGCGCGGATGGCTCGCCTATCTTTGGTATCTGCCGGGCTTTGCCTGGCTCGCCGAGCGCCAGTACCAGCGTATCGCGGGTTCGCGCTACCGCTATCAGCCAGGCGCGGCGGCGCGCGCCAATCGCGCCTGCCAGGGCTGAACCCGCGCGGCTTCGACCGATCGCCTTGTTGCGTATCCGCCGTGCACGCTAGGCTAATCCGGGCGTTATCGTGAAACCGTTGCAGATTTATAATTCGCTGATCCGCGCGGTCGAAGAGTTCGTTCCGCTCACGCCCGGCGTCGTAACTTTCTATTCGTGCGGGCCGACCGTCTATCTGCCGCAGCATCTGGGCAATATGCGCGCGTACGTTTTCGTCGATACGCTCAAGCGCGCGCTGCGCTTCAACGGCTACGACGTGCGGCATGTGATGAATATCACCGATGTCGGCCATCTGACCTCAGACGCCGACGCGGGCGAGGACAAAATCGAAAAGACCGCCCGCGCCCAGGGCAAATCTCCGCTCGAAGTGGCGGATTTTTATATCGCGCAGTTCAAGCGCGATTGCGCCGCGCTCAATATCGAGCTGCCGTCCGACGCTCCCGCCGGCGATCATCCGGCGCCGCCGCAAAGCGCGCTTTGCCGCGCGACCGGCAATATCGACGCGATGATCGCGGTGATTACGCGCATCCTCGCCAACGGCCACGGCTACGTTACGCCGTCGGGCGTTTACTTCGACGTTGAAAAGTGGCGCGGTCCGGGCGGGAGAGGCCGGCTTGCGCGCCAGAGTCTCGCCGAGCAGCACGCGGGCCAGCGGCTGGAGCATTCGGCGGACAAAAAAAGTCCGCACGATTTCGCGCTCTGGGTGCTCAATCAGCCGCATCATCTGATGCAATGGGATTCGCCGTGGGGACGCGGCTATCCCGGATGGCATATCGAATGCTCGGCGATGTCGATGAAATATCTGGGCGAGACGCTGGATATTCATTCGGGCGGCCTCGACCATATT
This sequence comes from Deltaproteobacteria bacterium, assembly GCA_027403435.1. GTDB lineage: Bacteria > Desulfobacterota > Binatia > Binatales > Binataceae > JADMIL01. The sequence continues at coordinate 3,830 of DAHZDR010000542.1, read as the reverse complement.
CCAGTCCATCACGAGAACGAGATTGCGCAGTCCGAGAGCGCGACGGGCCATCCGTTTGCGCGTTACTTCGTGCATAACGCGTTTCTGGTCGGGATGGAGGGGGCGAAGATTTCGAAGAGCGCGGGCCGCTTTCCCGTGCTTGCCGATTTGATTGCGGCGGGAATCAATCCGCTGGCGTTCCGGATGCTCTGCCTCGGCGCGAAATATCGATCGGAGCTGGCGTTCAGTCTCGAGTCGGTGCGCGCCGCGCAAAGTAATCTCGACTATCTGAACGAGTTCGCGCGCAATTTGAACGAATCGGCGCTGGCGAGCGAACAAGATTCCGCTTGGGCTCAAGAGTACGCCGAACGCTTTCACCAGGCGCTCAACCACGACTTGAATACGCCGCAGGCGATGGCGGTCGTGCTCGAAATGGTGGCCCAGGCGTATCGGCTGCACGACCAGAGGATCTGGCAAACGCTGCGGCGCTTCGATCAGATGTTGGGCCTCGATCTGGCGAAGCGGCTCGACGAAGTGCGCGCCGGAGTGCTTCCGCCGGAAGTTAGCCGGTTGGTCAGCGAACGCGAAAAGGCGAGAGCGGATAAGAACTTTGCCCGTTCCGACGAATTGCGCGCGCTGATTGAAGCGATGGACTATGTCGTCAAGGATACGAAGACGGGCGTGGTGGTGATGCCCAGGCGTGTTGCAACTTGAATCCGACGCGCGCCCTTTCCTACAATCCGGGCGACATCCGGAGCGCCGTGCGATAAAGGTGAGCGATGGCGATTGAACTGAAAAAATTCGATACCCGCATGCAGGGCAGCCACGAAGGCCCCGAGGTTCGTCATCTCGACCCCGGCAACACGCCCTACTATCTGCCGATCGGCGACGAAGTGGAGATTTTCACCGCCGCTTACAAGGCTCGTCTGCCGGTCCTGCTCAAAGGCCCCACGGGATGTGGCAAGACGCGCTTCGTCGAGCACATGGCGCATCAGTTGGCCGCGCTCGAGCGCGGCCCCAGCGAATTGATCACCGTCGCCTGCCATGAGGACCTGACCGGCAGCGATCTGGTCGGCCGCTTCCTGATTCAGGCGGACGAAACCGTATGGGTCGATGGGCCGCTGACGCAGGCCGTCCGGCGCGGCGCGATTTGCTATCTCGACGAAATCGTTGAGGCGCGCAAGGACACCACCGTCCTGATCCATCCGCTTTCGGACCATCGCCGCTTGCTGCCGATCGAAAAGCGCGGCGAGACGCTGGAGGCGCACGATGGCTTCCTGCTGGTGATTTCGTACAATCCCGGTTACCAGAGCATCCAGAAAAACCTGAAGCATTCGACGCGCCAGCGTTTCGTCACGATCGAGTTCGACTATCCGCCGGCGGATAAGGAAGTCGAAATTATCGCGCACGAGGCGGGCGTCGATCGCGAGATGGCCTATCAGCTCGCGCTGCTCGGCGAAAAGGTGCGCCATCTGAAGGCGTCGGGACTGGAAGAGGGCGTTTCGACCCGCCTGCTGATCTACGCCGGCGAGCTGATTCGGCAGAATATCGCGCCGCGGCGCGCCGCGACCGTCGCCGTCACCTGGTCGCTGACCGACGAGGCCGACAGCAAGCGCGCGATCGACGAAATCGTCAAGGCGATCATGCCCGAGTAGGGAACGCCGTGATCGATTTGCGCAGCGATACCGTGACGCTGCCGACCGCCGCGATGCGCGAGGCGATGACGCGCGCGGCCCTCGGCGACGACGTTTACGGCGAAGACCCGACCGTCAACCGGCTCCAGCGGATGGCCGCGGAGATCGTCGGCAAGGAGGCGGCGCTGTTCGTGCCGAGCGGCACGATGGCGAATCTGGCCGCGATCCTGACGCATTGCGGGCGCGGGACGAAAGCCTTGCTCGGCGATCAGGCGCATACTTACGTTTATGAAGCGGGCGGCGCCGCCGCGCTGGGCGGCGTGGTGATGACGCCGATTCGCAATCTTGACGGCGGCGCGCTCGATCTCGGCCAATTGCGCGAGGAGCTGGAGCGTCCGCCCGACGCGCATTTCGCGCCGCCCGGGATGGTCGCGCTCGAAAACACGCATAATCTCCGCGCCGGCGCGGCGGTCGAAGTTTCGCACTGCGCCGCCGTCGCGGAACTGGCGCGGGCGCGGCGCCTGCCGGTCCATCTCGACGGCGCGCGCATCTTCAACGCCGCGATCGCGCTGGAAACCACCGCGCGCGAAATCGCCGCGCATGCCGACACGGTCTCGTTCTGCCTGTCGAAGGGACTTGCCTGTCCGGTCGGCTCGCTATTATGCGGTTCGCGCGAATTTATCGCGCGGGCGCATCGGATGCGCAAGCTGCTGGGCGGCGGGATGCGTCAGGCGGGAGTGATCGCGGCGGCGGGAATCGTCGCGCTTGAAACGATGGTCGATCGGCTCGCCGAGGACCATCGCAACGCCCGCGCGCTGGCCGAAGGATTCGGCTTGGTGGCGGGGATTAACCTGTGGCCGGTCAAACGGCGGACCAACATGGTGGTGTTCGAGGTTGACGGCGACGCGGCCGGCGCGGCGAAATTCGCGGCGGCGCTCAAGGATCGCGGCGTGCTGATCGGCGCGCGCGGGACGACGGCGTTTCGCGCGGTGACGCATCATGGGATCGAACGTGCGGACGTGGATCGCGCGGTCGCCGCGGCGGCCGAAGCCGCGGGCGAGGCGTTCGCCGGTTAGACCGCGAATTTCCGGATAATAGCGAGTCGCAATGAATGCTCTTGACGAATTGTTTGCTCTGCGCGGGCGGATCGGAATCGTCACCGGAGCCTCTTCCGGATTGGGCGTCGAATGCGCCCGGGCGCTGGCGCTGGCGGGCGCCGACGTGGCGCTGGCGGCGCGCCGCGGCGATCGCCTCGGTCCGCTGGCGGAAGCGCTTGCGCGCGAGTACGGCGTGCGCGCGATCGGCGTGCCATGCGACATCACGGTGGACGCCGAGCTCGACCGGCTGGTCGCGGAAGTCGCCGAGCGGCTCGGCTTGGCCGATATCCTGGTTAACAACGCCGGAATTTCGCCGACCGGCCGCGCCGAGACGCTTTCGCGTGAAATCTGGGACGCCGCGCTCGCGACCAACCTGTCCGCGCCGATGATGCTGGCGCAGCGTTTCGCGCGCGGGCTAATCGAAAAAGATCGGCCCGGCCGCATCATCAATATGAGCTCGATTTACGGCACGGTCGCGAGCTCGATCTATCGGCTCTCGGCCTACGTCGCGGCCAAGGCGGCGCTCGTCAATCTGACCCGCCAGCTCGCGGTCGAATGGGCGCGGTACGGAATTCTGGTCAACGCGATCGCGCCCGGATGGATTCCCACCGAGGCGACCGAGGCCGGGATGGCGAAGTCGCGGAATCGCGAGCGGATGGAACAGGGGACGCCGCTCGGACGGCTGGGCCGGCCCGAGGAGATTCGCGGCGCGGTAATTTATCTCGCCAGCCCGGCGTCGAGCTACGTTACCGGCACGGTGCTGGCGATCGATGGCGGCTACGTCGCCTGGTAGGCGGCGCGCGATCGTCCGTCCCGGCGTTAATTGCCGCCGTTGTTCGCCAGCGACGCCTCAAGCTGTCGCCGTTTCGCCTTTAAGTCCGCCATCAGCGTATCGAAGCCGCGCTCGCGGAGCACATGGTCGAACTGCGTGCGATAATTGGAAGTGACGCTGACCTCGTCAACCGCGACGTCGTAGATTTTCCATCCGTCAGCCGCGCGCGCGAAGCGCAACTCGAGGTCGATTGGATCTTCGCCGGGGATGGTGATCGTGCTGAAAACGTCGGCGTGGCCATCCGTCATGTTCTGGCGCAGCACGGTGATCGATTGGCCCACGTAGTTC
>DAHZDR010000488.1 GCA_027403435.1 Deltaproteobacteria bacterium | reverse complement strand
CGCCGCGAAACCGAGGACTATATCACCGGGCGCTTCGGTTGAGGTTGGAGACCAGGGCCATGGACAATTCCCCGCCGCAACACACCAATCGCCAGTACGAGGAAGATCTGCGCGGCCTGCGCTCGGGGCTGCTCAAGATGGGCGGCGTGGTCGAACGGCAAATTGCCGACGCGATCGAGTCGCTGGTCGAGCGCAACACCGGGCGGGCGCGCGAAACGATCGAGCGCGACGCCGAGGTCAACCGGATGGACACCGAGATGGACGAGCGCTGTATCCGCCTGCTCGCGCTCCATCAGCCGGCCGCGAGCGATCTGCGCTTTATCACCACCGGCCTCAAGATCACGACCGATCTCGAACGAATCGGCGACAACGCGGTGAATATCTGCGAGCGCGCGATCGAACTCAACGAGGAGCCGCAGCTCAAGCCCTATATCGATATTCCGCGGATGGCGGAGATCGCCCAGTCGATGGTCAAGGACAGCCTCGACGCCCTGATGCGCGAGGACCCCGCGCTGGCGCGGGAAGTGATCGAACGCGACGACGAGGTCGATCAGCTCAACTACCAGATTTACCGGGAATTGCTCAGCTACATGGCGGAGGATCCACAGACGATTCCGCGCGCGACGCGCATTCTGTTCGTCTCGAAATATCTCGAGCGGATCGCCGACCATGCGACCAATATCGCCGAAATGATCGTTTACATGGTCAAGGGCAGCACCATCCGGCATATGGAAAAGAAAAAGCCATGAACCCTCCAGTGGCCGAGGCCAACCGGGCGCGCTTGCGCCAGAAAATCCTCGTCGTCGAGGACGAAAGCGATATCCGCGAACTGCTGCGCTTCAATTTCGAGCAGGAGGGCTTCGCGGTCGAGGAGGCGGGCGACGGCGCCGAGGCGCTCGATCGGGTGGCGCGGCGCGCGCCCGACCTGATCGTGCTCGATCTGATGCTGCCGCGGATGTCGGGGCTGGAGTTATGCCGGCGGCTGCGCGCGAATCCGGACACCGCGCGGCTGCCGATCCTGATGGTCACGGCGAAGGGCGCCGAGGTCGATCGGGTGCTCGGCCTCGAAATGGGCGCGGACGATTACGTGGTCAAACCGTTCAGTCCGCGCGAGCTGGTGGCCCGGGTCAAGGCGCTGCTGCGCCGCGCGAATCCGGCGGCGGGCGCCGCCGAGGAGCCCGCGGTTTACGAGCGCGGCCGGTTGCGGATGGATTTCGGCGCCTATGAGGTCTTCGTCGCGGGCGAGCGCAAGGAGCTGGCGCTGCGCGAGTTCGAACTGCTGCGCTTCTTCGTGCGGCATCCGCTGCGCGTTTACAGCCGCGAGCAATTGCTCGATTTGGTGTGGGGACGCGACACCTTTGTCGAGCCGCGCACGGTTGACGTTCACGTGCGCCGGTTGCGCCAGCGGATTGAACGCGACGACGCCAACCCGGAATTGATTCTGACCGTGCGCAGCGTCGGTTACCGCTTCAATCCCGAGGCGCTGGAGTAGCCCGCTGAAGGGGCGTTTGGCCACGATCGTGGTCGCGAGCGCCGCGCCGATGGCGGCGGCGCTGGCGCTGTTCGCCGGGCGCGGCGAAGTCGCGCCGCATTGGGCCGCGCTCGCGATCGCGCTGGGATTGGCGGGCGGCGCGGGGGCGGCCGCGGCTTGCGACCGCTGGCTGGCGCGGCGCGTCGAACGGCTCGAAGCGATCGCCGCCGCGCTCGCCCGCCGCCGGCTCCCGTCACATCTGATGTCCGCGCGGGACGACGCGCTCGCCCACGCCGAAAGCCGTCTGCTGGCCGCGGCCGACGCGCTGGTCGGCGCGCTGGACGCGCTCGAAGCGGAACGGGAGGAGTTCGAGGCGATTTTGCGCGGCATGAGCGAAGCGGTGGTCGTCACCGGCGCGCGCGGCGAAGTGGTGATGATGAACGGCGCGGCGCGGCGGGTCTTCGGCCTGGCCGCGGACAGCGATTATCGCGGCCGCGATTTTATCGAGCTGTGCCGCGATCCGCGGCTGCAGGATTTCGTCGGCCGCGCCACCGATTCGGCTTTGGGCGAACCCTTGACCGGCGAAATTCAAATCCAGTCGCCCGCCGCGCGCCATCTGGAAGTGAGCGCGGCGCCGGTGCGGCAGGCCGGGCGCGGCGCCGCCACCCGGGTGATGGTCTTTCACGACATCTCGCGCCTGAAGGCGTTCGAAACCGTCCGTTCCGACTTTATCGCCAACCTGACGCACGAGCTGCGCACGCCGCTGAGCGCGATTCGCGGCTACGCCGAAACCTTGATGGGCGGGGTGGACGATCCCGAGGTTCAGCGCCGCTTTCTGACGATTATCGAACGCCAGTCGCGCCGCCTCGCCCGCCTGATCGACGATCTGGTCTCGCTCTCCGACCTCGAACGCGGGCTGACGCCGCTCAAAATGGAGCCGCTCGATCCGCGCCGCCTGCTCGAGGACAGCGCCGAACTGATGCGCGATCAGGCCCGCCGGCGCGAATTGACGCTCGAAGTGCGCGCCGCGCCGGAGCTTCCCGCCATGCTTGGCGACGCCGACCGCATCCATCAGGTGATGCTTAATCTGCTCGACAACGCGGTCAAATACACGCCGCGCGGGGGTTCGGTCACGCTGGAAGCGCGGGCGGCCGCGGGCGGCGCGGCGCGGCCGGGGATTGAGTGGATCGTTGCGGATACCGGCGAAGGCATCCCGGCGGCCGATATTCCCCGCCTTACCGAACGCTTCTACCGCGTCGATCGCGCCCGTTCGCGCGAACTGGGCGGCACTGGCCTGGGTCTGGCGATCGTCAAGCATATCGTGCAACTCCATCGCGGCACGCTCAAAATCGAAAGCCGCCTGCGCGAGGGCACGACGGTCACGATCTGGCTGCCCGCGGCCGAAGCGGCGGCGTCCTGAGCGCGCCGAAAAAAGCGCGGCGGCTTGCGGCGGCGGCCGGGATATGGACAATGGAAGATTCCGGGTGCGCGCCCTTAGCTCAGCGGATTAGAGCAACAGACTACGGATCTGTGGGTCGGGGGTTCAAATCCCTCAGGGCGCGCCAATAAAATCAAGCACTTAGCGAGATTTCGACAAGTAGACGATCCGTTCGTGTAGACGCCATGTAGACGGCCTGCGGCGGGTCGTCTACATCCTGGGCGGCTGATCCGACAGTCATTTGCTTAAAGCGTGCGAGCCGACCGGCTTGCCATTGCTGGTCTGAATCCGGCTCGGCCAAGCGAGCTGCTTGGACGATTATTGACGGTTCGGCAGAGTTCGCGCAGGCGAACTTCGTCCTACAGCGCCGTTGATCATCGGCAATTCCCGGCGACGAAGCGGGCGATTACGACGGTCAAGGCACGAATGGCCTGCCGGCGCGGATAGCGGACGCACGGCGGCTGAACCGGAAGGCGAACTGCGCGCGGCAAGCCCGCCGCCATTATCAGAGCGCGGTCGTGGAAGTCCTGCCGCATCGAGCCAAGTCCCGGCCCCGAAATTCAGGTTCCGGTCTTCCATGCCGAGCGGATTAGCGGTCAAAAAGACCCCCCTATGCCCTCTTTCGGACGGCGG
>DAHZDR010000436.1 GCA_027403435.1 Deltaproteobacteria bacterium | reverse complement strand
CGTTTCCAACTCCTGCCGCCTCTCGTCGTATGCCCGAATATCTTCTTTGGTTGGCATTGAGCGCGCCCTCCATCCACCATTCACAGCACTTCTGTAAACCATTCTAGAGGCGCGTGCAACGTCGTGGAAGAGCGCTACTGTCGCGGTTTGCTCATTTTTCCACCCCGAATCACGACCGGCCTGATTGGCGTATATCCGGCTTGAGCGTCGTTTACGGTGTCGGACGCGGCAGCGACAGCGCGGCTGACGGTTCAAGCGTGGCCCGTACTAGCTCCGCAATCGTCCAAATGTGATCGCTCACGCCAGCCGCCATCGCGGGCGTGCGGGGCGTGGCGTTTCGTCAAGCCGACACAACTTGTGGACGCGGGCCCATGACGAAACGGCCGTTTTCCGGCGTCTCGCGATCCGCTCTGCTAAAGTCATAAGCGATGGATTCCAGCGACTTTTCGCCGGATCTGCGCGGACTGGCGGCGCGGACCGCCGAACGGCTTGGCGCCCCGCATGCGGCTGACGTGCTGCGGATGGTGCGCGAGCGAGCGCCCGACGAACGCCTGGCGCTCGCGATGCTGCTCAAGCTGGCGGAGCACGGCGCCAATCGGGTCGCGCGCGCGCTGGCCGACCCGGCGCTCGCGAGCGATCTGATTTTCTGCCTCGGCGCGTCGGAACTGGTGGGCGACGGGTTGGCCGCGATCGGCGCCGAATGGCCCGGACTTTTTTCGGCGGCGCGGACGGCCGCGCCTGGCGATTTGCTTGACGGCGCCGCGTTCGCGCCGGAACCCGGCGGCGCACCGGGAGCCGAAGCGCTCGGCGCGTTCAAACGGCGCGAATTTCTCAAAATCGCGATCGCCGACCTGCTCGACCGCACGGGACCGCTCGAAACCGCGCGCGCCTTGTCGCGCCTGGCCGACGAATGTATCGCCGGGGCGCTCGCGATCGCGCTGGCCGCCACCGGCGATCGCGCCGGCCTCGGCGCGGACTTCTGCGTTATCGCGATGGGCAAGCTGGGCGCGTGCGAGCTTAACCTCAGCTCCGATATCGATCTGGTCTATCTGTTCGCCGGCGACGCCGGCGCGCCGCGGCTCGAAGCCGCCAGCCGCGTGGGCGAGGCGCTGACCGAACTGCTGGCCGCGCGCTGCTTCCGGGTGGATATGCGGCTGCGGCCGGGCGGCCGCGGCTCGCCGCTGGCGATTCCGCTGTCGAGCGCCCTCAGATGGTACGAAAGCATGGGCGACACCTGGGAGCGCGCCGCTCTGCTCCGGGCGCGGCCGGCGGCTGGCGCGGTCGCGGCGGGCGCGCGCCTGCTCGAGGATTTGGCGCCGTTCATTTACCGCCGTTATCTCGATTTCGACACGCTGCGGCAATTGCGCGCGATGAAACGCCAGATCGAGCTGGAGCTCGGATCGCCGGAGCGGGTCGCGCGCGATCTGAAACTGGGCCGCGGCGGAATCCGCGAACTCGAATTTTTCGTGCAGTCGCTCACGCTGATCTATGGCGGACGCGATCCGCGGCTGCGCGCCACCGGCACGATCGGCGCGATCGACCGGCTCCATGAGCACGGCTATATCGCGGCGCGGCTCGCGCGCCAAGTGCGCGACGCCTATCTGTTTCTGCGCGACGCCGAGCACAAGCTGCAAGTCGTCGCCGGCCTGCAAACCCATGCGCTGCCCGCCGATGCCGCCGCCTTCGCCGCGCTGGCGGCGCGGATGGGCTTCGGCAAGGACGCTGAAGCGCCGACGCGGCTTGACGCGCGCTTGCGCGAGCATCGTGAATTCGCCGCCCGGCAGTTCCGCGAAATGCTCGCGGGCGGCGGCGAACGGCACGAACAGGAAGCGTCGCCCGCGGCGCTGGCGGCATGGCGAGCCGCGGGCGACCGCAAGCAGGCCGGAGCCGCGCTCAAAGCGCTCGGCTTCGCCCGTCCGGCCGAAAGCGCGAATCATCTGGCGCTGCTGGCGGAGGGCGCGCCGCACGCGTCGCCGAGTCCGCGCCGGCGCGAACTGATCGAACGGCTCAGCCCGGCGCTGATCGACGAAATTCGCACGCTCGCCAATCCCGATCTGGCCTTGCGCAACCTGGCGTCGTTTATCGTCGCGGTCGGCGCCCGCACCTCCTTCCTGGCGCTGCTCGAGGAGCATCCGGCGACCCGCAAGGTGCTGCTGCGACTGTTCGCCTCCAGCGATCATCTCTCGACGCTCTTCATCCGCCATCCCGAGATGCTCGATACGCTGGTGCGTTCGGACCTGGTGCGGACCCGGCGCACGCGCGAGGAATTGCGCGCGGAACTGCATGGATTGGTCGCGGCGAGCGCCGATTTCGAGGCGCGGCTCGATACGCTTCGCGCCTTCCGCCAGCAGGAGTTCCTGCGCATCGCGATCGCCGATCTGGCCGGCAATCTCGAACTCGAAGAGTTGCAAATCGAGCTGACCCAGCTTGCGGAGACGGTGCTGGTCGAAGCCCTGGCGCGGGCGCGGATGGAGGTTAACGCCCGCCGCGCGACCCCGCCGGCGCTGGCGCTGTGCGCGGTCGCGATGG
>DAHZDR010000536.1 GCA_027403435.1 Deltaproteobacteria bacterium | reverse complement strand
TCTTTCGGCAGGCGGGCGACGCGGTTGAAATCGGGATGGACGCCAAGGGCGACCTGCACGCAAGTCGCGCAACAGTCGCAGCGCGCCGCCGGCGCTCCCGCCCGCGCGCGGACGCCGCCGGCGGCGGGCGCGGCGCGCACGGGGCACGCGGCCGGATCGCAGCAGAAGCCGGGACCGGGCGCGCGTTCGCACAAAATCCCGTGAGCGAAGCCGGCGGCGACCAACGCCTTGCCGACGCCGCGCGGACCGGCGAACAGATAGGCGTGCGCGGGCCGGCGCGCCAGCTCGGCGGCGAGCGCCGCGATCAGCTCGCGATTTCCCACGATCCCCGCCAGCGCCATCAGGACGCCATCCGCGCCGTGATTGCGGCGACGATCCGCGCGGTGACTGCGGCGCGCGGCGCGGTCGCGTCGATTACCATCACGCGATCGGGCTCGTCGCGCGCAAGCGCCAGAAAACCGTCGCGGACGCGGCGATGGAATTCGAGCCGTTCGCCCTCGAAGCGATCCGCGGCGGCGGCGGCGCGCCGCGCGCGCGAGCGTGCCAGGCCGATTTCGGCCGAACAGTCGAGCACGAAGGTCAAATCCGGACGCAGCCCGTCGCTGGCGAGCCGATTAAGATCGGCGAGCAGTTTCAAATCGAAGCCGCGGCCATAACCCTGGTAGGCCACGGTCGAATCGCAGTAACGATCGGAGATCACGATTTCGCCAGTGGCGAGCGCCGGCTGGAGCCGTTCGCGCACATGCTGGGCGCGGTCGGCAAGCGCCAGCAGCAGTTCGGCCGCGACTTCGAGCTTGAGCGCGGGGTCGAGGAAGATCGCGCGGATCGCCTCGCCGGCGCGCGTGCCGCCGGGCTCATGGGTGACCATTACGCGGCGTCCGGCGGCGCGCAAGGCCTCGGCCACGAGCGCGGCCTGCGTGGTTTTGCCGGAGCCCTCGCCGCCTTCAAGCGTGATGAACATCCCGCGGGCCATCAGCGCAAAAGATACCAATAGACGAGCTGCGGCTGAAACAGCGCGTAAATCGCGGCGGCCAAGGCAAGGAACGGGCCAAACGGCACCTCCGTGCGCATCAGGGAGGGTTGGTCCGCGTCGGCGGCGGGCGGCGCGCCGCGTCGCGCGCCGGTGACCTCGGCGATCGCCTGCGGGACCGTCTCTTCGGGCGGCGCGGGCGCGCCGCCCGTCAAAGCGAACGCGAGGCCGCCGATCGTGCCGAAAATCGAGCCGAAAAACAGCGTAAAGAGCACGCCTGGCCATCCGAGGAACGCGCCGATCATCCCCAGCAACCACACGTCGCCCATCCCGACCCCCTCCTGTTTGCGCAGCAACAAGTAGGCCTCGCCGGTCACAAAGAGCACACCGGCGCCGGTGACGACGCCGATGAGCGCGCTGCGCAGCCCCACTTCGGGCATCGCGAACGCGGCGGCGGCCAGACCGATCGGAATTCCGGCGAAGGTGATGAGATTGGGAATCACGCGCCAGTCGTAATCGATCAGGGCGATCGTATAGAGCGCCGCGCAGAAGACGAAACGCGCAATCGCGCCGGCCGGGGGAAATAAGAGGTAAAGATAGGCGGCGGCCACCGCCAGCGCGAGTTCGGTCAGAAAATAACGGAAGGGAATCGCCCCGCCGCACATCAGGCAGCGGCCGCGCAGTCCAAGATAGGCGAAAATGGGGATATTGGCGCGCAGCGGCAGCGCCCGGTTGCATCGCGGACAGAACGACCGCGGCGTGGCGAGCGAAATTTCACGCGGCATCCGATAGGCGGCGACGTTGACGAAACTGCCGGCGCAGGCGCCCAGCGCAAAGGCGAAGAGCGCGCCCAGATCGCGCGGAACGCCGTTCATCGCAGGCTCCAAGCGGGCTGAATGGTCACGGGGAGACCACCGACGCGATTACGGATCGTGCGCGCGGTCCGGCGAATTCGGCCAGCCTCGGGCCTTGCCAGCGGCCGCTCCGGAGCCGTCCGCCGGCGCCCGCTGCCGCCATGATGATATCGACCGGCGCAAGCCGGCCGGAGATGCGGATTGTGAACTCGGCCATCGGCTTCAGATTACGTGCGGCGGCGCGCCCGCGCCATCGCCGCAGGGCCTCGCGGGTCATTTTTGGCAACGCGGGCAGTGGAAGCTCGAGCGCTGGCCGACCGTGACGGCGCGAATCGCCGCGCCGCATACGAGGCATGGCCGGCCGGCGCGATCGTACACTTGCAGCCGCTCGGCGAAGCGGCCCGGCTGGCCGCGCGAATCGCGATAGCTGCGGAAGGTGGTGCCGCCGTCGCCAATCGCCTCGCTCAGCACGATCGGCGTGAAGGCGGCGATTCGCGCGGCCTCGGCGCGGGTGACGCGGCCGGCGCGGCGGGTCGGCCGCACGCCGGCGCGGAACAGAATCTCGGAGGCGTAGATATTGCCGACCCCGGCGACGATCCGCTGGTCCATCAGCAGCGCCTTGACCGCGACGAGGCGGCCGCGCGTCGCGCGCCAGAGATATTCGGCATTAAATTCGGACGCGAACGGCTCCGGACCCAGGCCGCGCAGCTCGGGCGAGCCGGCCAGTTCCGCGCGGCCGAGCGGCTTGATCATGCCGAAGCGGCGCGGGTCGTTGTAAACCAGCCGGGTGCCGTCGTCGAGCGGGAATTCCACGTGGTCGTGGCGCGGGTCGAACGGTCCGGGATCGCAACCGTCGCGCCGATGCGTCAGGCTGCCGCTCATCCCCAGATGGACCATCAGGACGACGCCGCCGCGCAGTTCGAGCAGGAGGTATTTGGCGCGCCGGCCGATTTCGAGAATCGCGCGGCCGGCGACCGCCTCCGCCAGGTCGTGGCGCAGCGGGCGGCGCAGTCGCGTTTCACGCACGATCGCGGAAACGATCGTGCGGCCCGCCGCGCTGCCGGCCAGAATTCGGCGCAGCGATTCGACTTCCGGCAACTCAGGCATCGCGATTTCCCAACGCGGCGAGCGCCCGCGCAAGCCGGGCGAAATCCTCGACGCCGAGCGTCGCGGCGCGCGTCCCCGGATCGATCGCCGCCGCGGCGAGCGCGGCTGCGACCACGGCGGGCGACAATCCCAGCGCATTGCCGAGCGCGTTGCGCAGGGTCTTGCGCGGCGCCGAAAAGGCCGCGCGGATCGTCGCGAGGATTGCGCATTCGGCGTCATCGGAGGGAGCGCCGGCGCGCGGCGCGAACGCCAGCACTTCGGCATCGACCCTGGGGCGCGGATGGAAGCATCCGGCGCCGACGCGAAAATGGCCGGCGACCTCCCAATAAAGCGCGGTGTACGCGCTGAGCGCGCCATAGGCGGCCGAAGCCGGCCGCGCGCGAATCCGCTCGGCCACTTCGCGCTGGAACATCAGAATCATCTGCGCGATTGCGCCGCGCGCCGCGGCCAGCCGTTCGAGTATCGCGGCGGCGGCGTTGAACGGCAGATTGCCAACGACCTTGAGCAGCCCTTCGGCGGCAAATTCGCCGCGCTCGAGGGCAAGAA
>DAHZDR010000420.1 GCA_027403435.1 Deltaproteobacteria bacterium | reverse complement strand
GGGCGGCGCGATGGCGCTGACCGGGTTCCCCGGATCGCCGCCGCTCAAGCCCGGTCCGACGATCGGCGACACCGGCACGGGAATCCATGCGGCGTGTGGGGTGCTGGCGGCCTATATCCAGCGCGAACGGACCGGCAAGGGGCAAAAGGTCGAAGTCGCGATGCAGGAGGCGGTGTTCAACTTCGTGCGCGTGCCGATGATGGGCACGTATATTACGAACGAGCCGACGCCGCGCGCCGGCAACCGGCTGGCCTCGGGCGCGATCGGCGACATCTATAAATGCGCGCCCGGCGGCCCCAACGATTACGTCTATATGTTGTGCACGGCGCCCGAGATGTTCCAGGCGCTGTGCCAGACGATCGGACGGCCGGAGCTGTTCGAGGATCCGCGCTTCCGCGATCGGCGCGAGCGGGTCAAATATATCGAGGAACTTTCGCGCATTATCGAGGAATGGACGAGCCAGCACTCGAAACATGAGGTGATGCGGCTGATGGGCGAGGCGGGCGTGCCGTGCGGCGCCGTGCTCGACAGCGTCGAGCTGCTCAACGACCCGCATATGCGCGAGCGCGGGATGGTGGTCACCGTGGACCATCCGGCGCGCGGCAAGTTCACGATGCCGGGATGTCCGGTGCGGCTCGAAGATTCTCCGGTCGAAGTCACGTCGGCGCCTCTGCTCGGCCAGCATAACGGCGAGGTTTACGGCGAGCTGCTGGGTTATTCGGCGGCCGACTTGGCGGCGCTCAAAGAGGAAGGTATCCTTTAGCGTGGCGACGCGCCGACCGCGGGTTGCAAAATCCGGCGGTCGGCGTCTCCCGCGAATCCAGTGACAGCCGCGCGACCATCGCTAATCGCCAGCCCGCGGAGCGCGAAAGCGACCGTGATACTGGTCGCGATCGCGCTGGCGTTCGCGCAGATGGTCGCGGCCGGCCATTTCCATCACGTCGATTCCACCCGGCGCTGCGTCGGACAGTCGGGCATGGCGCTGGACGGCGGGCAGTGCCCGCTGTGCGCCTTCGCCTGGCACGCGCCTGTCAAGCCGGCCGCAATTCCAACGCTGGAGCGGCCGATCGTCGCGCTCCGCCTGACCCCGATCGCAAGCGCGCGGCGCGTCTTCGGCGCGCCCTTTTCGTCATGGCGCACGCGCGCCCCGCCACGCCTCCCGCTCTAGTCGTTTTTCGCTGACATTTCGCTATCGGCTTTACGATTGCGCATGGTTTTCGCCATGCGCGCGCGGCAAGGCGGCGTCGCCCGTTCATCATCGGCGCGGCGTCGCCAAAGAGGACCGGTCAATCATGCGTTGGCCATCAGGATTGATGGCCGGGATCGCGGCGATCCTGGCCGAGGCGTCGGCGCCGCCGAACGCCCATGCGCAAACTCGCGCGCGGCGGAAGTCCCTGTGCGAGCCGCGCACGGCGCCACACCGCCGCGGGTTGGCGACGCGAAATCTAACAGTCGCGGTAGTGCTTGCCATACTTGCGGCCGCGATCGCGCCGGGCGCCGCGCTGGCCGCGGGCCCGCGGCCGCTTGCCAACGAGCGCCTGCTACGCGGCACGGTCAAGGATGTGCTTAACCGGCCTCTGGCGGGCGTCCAAGTATCACTGGAAGATCGCAACGGCCGCGTCGTCAGTCATGCGGTTACGGATTCCAGGGGACATTTTGAGCTGCCCGCCGTGCCGGCGGGTCTATTTATCATCGTCGCCAAAAAACGGCGCTTTGCGGTCGCCAGCAAGGTGGTTTCGGTTGCGCCCGGCGCCAACCTTCCGCCGATCGCGCTGGCGATGAACTCGCTCAAGCCGCTGACCGTCGCGGTTTCAGCGCAACGGCTCGGCCGGGCGCCGAATCGGCTTTCCGCTTCCGGCAACAGCGCCTATACGATGACCGAAAAAAATATCTCGCAACTCCCGGCCGGCGCCAACACCTCCGTGAGCCAGGTGCTCTTGCAGATGCCGGGAGTCGCGCAGGACGAAAATGGCCAGGTCCATATCCGTGGCTCCCACGCGGACCTGCAATGGCGAATCAACGGGATCATGCTGCCGCTGGACAGCTTCAGCGGCTTCGGCCAGGTGCTGTCGGCCTACTCCATTCGCAGCTTCAGCCTCGTCACCGGCGCGCTGCCCGCGCAGTATGGTTATCGCGACGCCGGCATTCTCGATATCCAGACCAAGGACGGATGCTCCAATCCGGGAGGCCATTACGAACTTTACGGCGGGCAGCGCGAGACCGCGCGGCCCAGCTTCGAGTATGGCGGCTGCCAAGGCAATTTCAGCTTCTATACCACCGGATTCTACCTGCACGACGACATCGGCCTTAGTTCCGCCACCCCGGGTCCCACTCCGCTTCACGACCTGACCGACCAGGGGCAGTGGTTTGGCTATTTTTCGTATTTCCTCAATCCAACCACCCGGCTCTCCCTGACCTCCGGCGTTTCGGCCGCCAACAACCAGTTTCCCGACTATCCGGGCCAGGTCGCCCAATACAAGCTGGCGGGAGTGAATCCGGCCACTTATCCATCCACCGATCTGAATGAGAATCTGGATCAACGATACTATTT
>DAHZDR010000400.1 GCA_027403435.1 Deltaproteobacteria bacterium | reverse complement strand
CTTCAGACGCGGCGGGCCATGATAATGTTGTCGCCCGGCGGGCAATGGCGCGCCGCAACGGCCGCAGAAACGGGCGCCGGGAATCTCGGGCGCCGCGCCGCATCGCGGACAAATTAGCGCGCCGGCCATCGCGTCCACCGTCCGCGCTCGCAACCTCGCACGCGAGTCGTCGCAAGCCCTTCGGCCAGGTGCGCGTTGCAAGCAAGCCGCATGGCGCCGATTGGGATCACCACGCAATCATAGCCATAAGCGCCGCCGCGGCGATAACCGCCGCCGGCCTTGGCGTCTCAGGCCTGATTGATTCGATAAATCCGCTGGCTGATTGGTGGCGGCGGCAGGAGTCGAACCTGCGACACTGCGGATATGAGCCGCATGCTCTAACCAACTGAGCTACGCCGCCATCGAGCGAAACAGAATAGCCGTATCGAGCCGCGTACGGAAGATGCGCGCGGCCCCGTGCTCAACGCACGTTGATCGCCTGTTTTTTGACCTGGCGGCTGCCGCGCGACGCCTGATAGGCGACGCCCTCGGTGAATTCCAGGCAGGTGAGCTTGCCGCCATAAACCAGCCCGGTGTCGATGCCGAGTTTGTACGGCAAATCCACCATCACCGTGCGCATCGGGGTGTGTCCGAAGACCACCGTGGCGCCGAGCGAATGGGCGTTGAAGATGAATTCCTGGCGAATCCAGAGCATATCTTCGACATTCTGCTCCTCGAGTTGGCGGGTGGGCTGGATGCCGGCATGAACGAACAGAAACGGCGGCCGATAATAGCTTGTGGCCAGGTTTTTGAGAAATTCGAGATGCGCCGCCGGCAGCATTTCGGGCGTTTCCGCGAGCGCGCGTTCGCCGATACCGTAGCTTTCGAGCGTTTGCGCCCCGCCATTGAACAGGAACGATTCGCCGTAATGGCCGGGAAAGCCCATGAAGGAAAGCATCATGTCTTCATGGTTGCCTTTGAGGAATACGGTTTCGGCCGGGCCTTCGGCGAGCGCCAGCAGCGTCTCGATTACGTCGCGCGCGGAGGGTCCGCGATCGACGTAGTCGCCGACGAAGACCACGGTGTCGCCGTGCGCCGGCGCGATGGTTTTGAGGATTGCGCCGAGCTCGTCCGGGCATCCGTGGATGTCGCCGATCGCGAAGAGCCGTCCGCCGGTTTGATGCTTGCGTCCCAAGGCCATGGTCCGCATCTTACCCTCTGGCCGCGCGGATTGCGCCCAATAAATCGGCCAGCGCCGCGCGATCCTCGATCAGCCGCCGCGCCGCGCCATAAGGGTTGATCGAGCCCTCGCGAATTCGCGCGACGATTTGCGCCGGCGCCGCCGCGCCGTCGCGCAAGCCGCGTTCGGCGCGCTCGTCCAGTTCCGAAGTCAACACCTCGACGAATTCCCGCATCCGCCGATCCTGATCGCGCGCGGGGTCGCGATGCGCCTGTTGATACTCCTGATGGCGCGCAATCGCCGCCACCAGCGTATCGACGCCGATGTCGTTGGCCGCCTGCGTCAACACCACCAGCGGCCGCCATCCGGCGTCCGCCGGCCGCAGATGCACGCTTAGCTCAAGTTCAGCCTTGATCCGATCGGCGCCGTCGCGGTCGGCCTTGTTGACCACGAACACGTCGGCGATTTCGTTCAGCCCGGCCTTCATCACCTGCACGCTGTCGCCGCCTTCGGGCACGGTCACGACGATCGTGGTGTCGGCGAGATCCATCACGCTGAGCTCGGTCTGACCGACGCCGACCGTTTCGATAATGATTACGTCGTGGCCGAAAGCGTCGAGCAGTTTGACGATTTCGCGCGCGGCGCGGCTCAGGCCGCCGTGATGGCCGCGGGTCGAAAGGCTTCGGATATAGACGCCCTGGTCGCGGTAATGGTCGGTCATTCTGACCCGATCGCCGAGCACCGCGCCGCCCGAAAAGGGGCTGGAGGGATCGATCGCGAGCACCGCGACCAATCGGTCCTGAGCGCGATATTGGGCCACCAGTCGATTGACCAGCGTGGATTTGCCCGCGCCTGGCGCGCCGGTCACGCCCAGTATGGTGGCGTGGCCGGTGCGGCCGTAAATCCGTTCCATCACGGCGCTGACTTCGGCCGATCGATTTTCGACGAGGGTGATCAGCCGCGCCAGCGCCAGCCGGTCCTGGCGCGTGAAACGCTCCAGCAGTGAATTCAGTTTCGGATCGGTCATCAAGTTTTCGTCGGCCGCGCGCGCCGGTCGTCGTCCTGGTGGTTTTTGCCGCAAAAGACCATCGGCCCGCGTGAGGATTCGGCTGGGCGACAGTGTGCGCAAGATAGCGCGTCACGCGATGGTCGCTCCGGCCGCGCGCGGCAGCGTCGGCGAGCGTTCATCCACAAGTTCATGATAGCCGCCGGCTTTGCGATCGGGCAATCACCGCCGCGCGCCTGTCCGCCGCGCCGGATGCGTTGTGTTCGCCGGCCGCGGCGCCTAACCTAGATGACGCCGCCTATGAAACCGCCCGATATCTACCGCGACTGGCGCATATTGTTCGGCGTGGCGCTGATCGTCCTGGGGGTTGGCAACTGGATCGTCGGTTGGCAGAGAACCCAGGAATACGAAGCGATTATCGCCGCGCAGGCGCATCCGCCGACCGCCGCGTCCGAAGCCGTCAATCGCGCCTTTGACGAACTCAACGCGGCTGACGCCGACGCCGCCGTGCTCGAACCGTTCAATCGCGCGCAAAGCCGGGTTTCCTATGCGAGCGCCCGGATGGACTTCTATCACGCGACGTTCCTGACCGGGCGGGTTCTGGTCGTAATTGGCGTCGCGCTTACTTTATTAGGTTTTATTGGGCTAATCCGCAACGACGCGCTACAGGCTTATGAACGCGCGCGGCGCGCCTCGCCATAGCGTCTTTTCCGTCAACTGATTGGATCGGCCGCCGCCGCGATGGTCAAGCTGCTCAGCACGTTCACGCCCGCGAAGATTAATCTGTTCCTGCGCGTCATCGGCCGCCGCGCCGACGGTTATCACGAACTCGATTCGCTCTTCATTCCGATCACGATCGGCGACCGAATGGCGCTTGAGGCGCGGGATGGCCGGCCCGGCGCCGTGTCGCTGCGCGGCAGTCTCGGCGAGTCGCCGGCCGATCAGCGCAATCTTGCCGTGCGAGCGGCGGCCGCGTTCGTCGCCGAATTCGGTTTCGACCGCGAACTCGTCATCGAGTTGCACAAAACGATTCCGGCCGGCGCCGGACTTGGCGGCGGGTCGAGCGACGCCGGCGCGGCGCTGCGGATGCTCGCGGCGATGGCGCGGACGGCGGGCGTTTCGCCCAGCCCGCTGGCCTCGGCACGGATGGTCCGGACGGCGGCGGCGCTCGGCGCGGACGTGCCGTTCTTTCTCGATCCGGCGCCGGCGCGGGTCGGCGGAATCGGCGAGCGCATCACGCCTGTGGCGCCGCCGCCCGCGCCGCCGATAGTGCTGGCCGTGCCGCCAATCGCGGCGCCGACGGCGATCGTCTATCGCGAGCTGAAACCGGCGGATTGGAGCGGTCCGGCGCCGGAAGCCGACGTCGCGGCGCTGCTGGCGGGCGACTATCGGCCGGAACTGCTGGTCAACGATCTGGCGCGGCCGGCGATCGCCCGCTGGCCGGAAATCGGCCGGATCAAAGCGCTGCTCGAAGCGCTCGGCGCCCGCGCCGCCGCGATGACCGGCAGCGGCGCGGGAGTTTTCGGCATTTTCCGTTCGTTCGCGGAGTCCGCCGCGGCGGCTGACGAACTGCGCCGGCGCGAGCCGGCCTTGCGGGTCTTCGCGGCGACGCTCTGGCGTCCCTGAGCCGCGCGGAGGCCGCCCGAAGAGCTGGCTGGCGGCGCCGATTGACAGTCGCGGGAGCGGAAAATATCATCGGCGGTTACATCTTTCGGACGTATTGTGCCGCGTGGGCAGGCTTGACGCCGGACGCTCGCATGGTCGCGCCGCGCCGAGCGATTGGTGCTATACTCACGCCGCTGCCCGCCAGACGGATTTTGGCGGGCGGCGTGCGTTTGCGGTTCGGGTGATGGGCCGGGGCGGCGATCGCCGGACCGTCGCAAATTCGCTGGGCGGTCGCCAAGCTGGTAAGGCACCAGGCTTTGGACCTGGCATTCGAAGGTTCGAGTCCTTCCCGCCCAGCCATCCGCCGCCCCCGTGGCGCCACAGGCGGGCGCGAGTGGAATTTCGACTGGCGTGGCGCCGGCCATCCGCGGCCGGCGGCGCAAGCATAAGCGGACGGGCGAGGGAAGCGACGACTCAGATGTCGGAACGGGCCAAGGATCAACTGGAAATCTTTACGGGTAATTCGAACCCGGCGCTGGCGCGTGAAGTCTGCGAGCATCTCGGCGTCAAGCTGGGTGAGGCCGAGGTTGGCCGTTTCCCCGACGGCGAAGTGATGGTCGAAGTGCGCGAAAACGTGCGCGGCGGCGATTGCTTCGTCGTCCAGTCCACCTGTTCGCCGCCGAACGAAAGCCTGATGGAGCTGTTGCTGCTGATGGACGCGCTCAGGCGCGCCTCGGCGGGCCGTATTACCGCCGTAATCCCGTATTTCGGCTATGCCCGGCAGGACCGCAAAGTGGCGCCGCGCGTGCCGATCAGCGCCAAGCTGGTGGCCGACCTGATCACCACGTCGGGCGCGTCGCGGGTGCTGACGGTCGATCTGCATGCCGGGCAGATTCAGGGCTTTTTCAATATCCCGGTCGATAATCTGTACGCGATGCCGGTGCTGGTGAACTATCTGCGCAAACGGATCGACGGCCAGAAGGTGTCGGTGGTTTCGCCCGACGCGGGCGGCGTCGAGCGGGCGCGCGCCTTCGCCCGCCGGCTCAACGCGAACCTCGCGATTATCGACAAGCGCCGCCAGCGCGCCAGCGAAGTCGCCGAGATGCAACTGGTGGGCGAAGTGCGCGACTCAATCGCCGTGCTGGTCGATGACATGATCGACACCGCCGGCACGATCACGGAGGCCGCGCGCACCGTGATGGCGGCCGGCGCCAGCGCCGTAATCGCCTGCGCCACGCATCCCATCCTTTCCGATCCGGCGTGCGACCGGATTAGCCGTTCGGTGATCACCGAGGTGGTCGCCACCAACAGTATTCCGCTCAAGCCCAAGGCCCAGGCGCAACTGGCGAATCTTAAGATTTTGTCGGTCGGGGGCCTGCTGGCGGAAGCGATTAACCGAATTCATAATGAGGAGTCGGTCAGCTCGCTGTTCAACTAGGAACCGCGGGAGCTTGCCGCGGGGGCGGCGATCGGCGCGAGGATATTGATGGAAACCGTCGAACTGGGATGTGAAATCAGGCAGACGCGGCCCAAGGGCCTCGTTAACCGAATCCGCCGGGAGGGCAAGATTCCGGCGGTGATTTACGGCAACAATAGCGCCACCACCGCCGTCGCCGTCGGCGCCGCCGAACTCAATGCGCGGGTCTCGGGCGGCTCGCGCCAGCGGATCCTGCGGCTCAAGTCGGCGTCGTCCGAATTGAACGACAAGCACGTCATTCTCAAGGAAGTGCAGAAGACGCCGGTCGCGGGGAAAATCCTCCATGCCGATTTTTACGAGGTCGATCTGCACAAGCCCCTGCGCCTCGCGGTCCCGCTGCGCTTCGTCGGCCGCGCGGCCGGAATCGCCGACGGCGGAATCCTGTCGCCGCTCGAACGCGAGGTCCAGGTCGAATGCCTGCCGCTCGAGATTCCCGAGGCGATCGACGTTGACGTTACGCCGCTCAAGATTCATGACGTGCTGCATATCGCGTCGCTGACTTTCGCCGGCAACGTGCGGCCGATCTTCGACACCGACTTTCCGGTCGTGACGGTGCTGCCGCCGACCGTCGCCGAGGCCCCCGTCGCCGCGGCCGCGCCGGTCGAAGGCGCCGTCGCCGAAGGCGCCGCCGCGGCCGCTCCCGCCGCGGGCGAGAAGGCCGGCGACAAGGCCGCCGAAGCCGCTCCCGCCAAGGAGACCGGCGGCAAGAAGGGCTGACGCGCGCCGATCCGGACCGCGCGTCCGTTGGCGCCGCCGCGCTTGGCGCGCGCCGGAGTTTCCGCTCCGGCGCGCGACTTTTTCCGCCCCTGAAAGCCGCGGCCGCGCGCGGAAAAATCCACAGCCGCCCGTCACTTAACCCCGCGCCTGTGGGCGGATTTCCCCGCCTGTGCAAAGGCCTCGCCTGCGCCCGCTCCGGCGCGCCCGCCGGCGCGCTATAATTTCGAGCGCGCGGGTCGCCGCGGCGGCCCGGATCGGCAGTCCGCGGGAGGATCGGTTTTCGCGATGAGTTTCGTCCATCTGCATGTCCATACGCAGTACAGCCTGCTCGACGGCGCCAACAAAATCGGCCCGCTGATCGAGCACGCCAAACGTTCCGGGATGCCCGCGCTGGCGATCACCGACCACGGCAACATGTTCGGCGCGGTCGAGTTTTTCGCCAAGGCCCGCGCCGCCGGAATCAAGCCGATAATCGGCTGCGAGGCCTATCTCGCGCCCGGCAAGCGCACCGATCGTTCGCAGGCCGCGCGCGGCGACGACTTCGAGGCGGGCGGCAATTTCCACCTGATTCTGCTCGCGCAGAACCGCGCCGGATATCGCAACCTGTGCCGCCTGCTGACGGCGGCCTACAAAGAGGGGCTGTACTACAAACCGCGTATCGACAAGGAAATTCTCGCCGAAAACTCCGAAGGATTGATCGTTCTCTCCGGATGCCTGTCCGGCGAAATCGCGCGCGCCCTGCGCGCCAATCGGATGGATCGCGCGCGTGAGGCCGCCGCATGGTACGCGCGGGCGTTTCCCGGCCGCTTCTATCTCGAATTGCAGGATAACCGCCTGCACGGCCCGTTCAACGACGCGCTGCGCGAAATCGGCCGCGAGCTGGGCTTGCCGCTGGTCGCGACCAACGATTGCCATTATTTGCATCGCGAGGACGCCAAGGCCCACGAAGTCCTGCTCTGTATCCAGACCGGCAAGACGCTGGCCGACGAGACCCGCTGGCGTTTCGACACCGACGAGCTTTACGTCAAGACTCCGGCGGAGATGGCGGCCGCCTTTGGCGCGGATTCGGAGGCGATTCGCAACAGCGTCGCGATCGCCGAGCGGGTCGATTTCGAATTCGAATCCGGCAAATTCCATTTCCCGATCTATCGTCCGCCCGGGCGCGTGGAGGACCTGACCGAGGCGGAGCTGGCCGCGCTGCTCGAAGCGCGCGTGCGCGCGGGCCTGGCCGATCGCCTCACGGAGTTCCACGCGCGCCGCGGCGATTTTGACGAGACGCCGTATCATGAACGGCTCGATCGCGAATTGCCGGTAATCCGCGAGATGGGGTTTTCCGGGTACCTGCTGATCGTCGCCGACTTTATCGGCCACGCGCGCTCGCTGGGCATCCCGGTCGGCCCCGGCCGCGGCTCGGTGGTCGGCAGCCTGGTTTCCTACGCGCTGCGGATCACCGAGGTCGATCCGATCGAGCACAAGCTGCTGTTCGAGCGCTGGCTGAATCCGGGACGGCGCTCGATGCCGGATATCGACGTCGATTTCTGCTTCGAGCGGCGCGACGAAGTGATCGGCTACGTGCGCCGCAAGTACGGCGACGATCGGGTCGCGCAGATCATCACGTTCGGCACGATCAAGGGCAAGCAGGCGATTCGCGACGTCGGCCGCGTGCTGGGCTTGTCGTTCGCCGAAACCGATCGGATCGTCAAACTCTATCCGGCGCCCAAGCAGGGCCGCGATTTTCCGCTCAAGGACGCGCTCGAAATGGAGCCGCGGCTCAAGGCCGAGCGCGAGAAATTTCCCGAGCTGTTCGACTACGCGTTCAAGCTCGAAGGGCTGTTGCGCCACGCCTCGCGCCATGCCGCCGGCGTGGTGATTTCGGACCTGCCGCTGACCGACCTCGCGCCGCTCTACGCCGATAAGGAAAAGTCCGACGACGCGGTTTCGATCACGCAGTATTCGATGAAGGGCGTCGAGGAAATCGGGCTGATCAAGTTCGACTTCCTCGCGCTCAAGAACCTGACGCTGATCGCCAACGCGCTCGAGCTGATTCGCCAGAGCGGCGCCGCGCCGCCCGACCTCAACCGGCTCAGGCTCGACGATCCCGAAAGCTACCGCCTGCTCGCGCGCGGCGACACCGTCGGCGTGTTCCAGATGGAAGGTTCGGGGATGCGCCGCTTTCTGACCGAGCTTAAGCCGTCATGCTTCGAGGACGTGATCGCGGCGATTTCGCTGTTCCGGCCGGGCACGCTCGACGCCGGCATGGTCGATCCGTTTATCCATCGCAAGCACGGCAAGGAGCCGGTCGAATACGACCATCCGCTGCTCGAACCCGTGCTGCGCGACACCTACGGCGTGATCATCTACCAGGAACAGGTGATGCGCGCGGCGCAGGCCTTGGCCGGCTACACGCTCGAGGAAGCGGATATCCTGCGCGCCGCGATGGGCAAGAAGCAGCTGGCCGTGATGGAGCGCGAGCGCGAGCGCTTCGTCGGCGGCGCGGTGAAAAACGGCGTCGCCAAGGCGCTGGCGGAAGCGATCTTCGAGAAGATTCAGACCTTCGCCTCCTACGGCTTCAATCGCTCGCACGCCGCCGCCTACGCGCTCACCACCTACACCACCGCCTATCTCAAGGCGCATCATCCGCGCGAGTTCATGGCGGCGCTGATGTCGCTCGACATGGACGACGCCGCCAAGACCTACAAGAATATCGCGGCGCTGCGCGAGATGCGGATCGCGATTCTGCCGCCCGACGTCAACCATAGCCGGGTCAAGTTCACCGTCTCGGACGCGGCGATCCGCTTCGGCCTGGGCGCGATTCGCGGCGTCGGCGCCAAGACCGCCGAGGAAATTATCGCGGTGCGCGAACGCTCCGGGGAATTCGCCAGCGTCCCGGATTTCTGCGCGCGCGTCGGCACGCAAATCGTCAACCGGCGCGTGCTCGAGGCGCTGGTCAAGGCCGGAGCCTTCGACTTCGCCGGCGGCGGCCGCGCCGCGATGGTCGCGACCGTCGAGGACGCGCTCAAGCTCGCCCAGCGCGCCGAGACCGACGCCGCCCGCAATCAGATTGGATTGTTCGGCAAGAGCGTCGAGGCGCCGGTCCCGCGCCCGCGCGAGCCGGTGGCGGATTGGCCGCAAAAGGAGATGCTCAAGTACGAGAAGGAGACGCTCGGCTTCTATATCACCGCCCATCCGCTGGACAAGTACGATCGCGAGCTGCGCCGGATCGGCAAGCTCACCACCGCCGATTTGCCGTCCGCGCCGGATCAGAGCCAGGTGCGGATCGCCGGCGTGATTCAGGCGGTCAAGCTCAAGAACAACAAGTCCGGCAAGCGTTACGCTACGCTGACGCTCGAAGACCGCGACGGCGTGGTCGAGTGTATCGCGTGGCCGGAAACCTATCAGAAGTTCGAGGCGGTAATCATGGGCGACGAACCGGTCGTCGCCAAAGGCAAGCTCGACGTTGACGACGAGCGCGCCCAGATCATCCTGGATGAATTGCGTCCGCTCGGCGCCGCGCTGACCGACGCGGTGCGCGAAGTCCGGATTCACGCGCCGCGCGAACGGCTCGCCAACGGCGCGATGGAGCGGCTGCGGGATTTGCTGCGCCGCCACAACGGCAACTCAATCACCTATCTGCATCTGGCTTTCGACGACGGCCGCGAGGCGGTCTTTCTGCTCGGCGACGGCTACCGGGTCGCGCCGACCGAGGCGTTCGTCGCCGAAGTCGAGGAACTGATCGCCGCCGGCTCCGTGGTGTTGCGCTGACGCGCGGCGCTCATGAAGATGCCGACGGGGCGACGGCCAACGTTTTGCGCAAGATTAGCATGATGCAATATGAAGCGCGGCCATAGTCGTGCGCGATATCCCAGCGCATCATGCGATGGATTGCGCGGAGCGCCGGATGGTCGTAGCGGCCGGCTCGATAAAAGGGCCACGCCAGCCATCCGCCCAACGGAAACA
>DAHZDR010000398.1 GCA_027403435.1 Deltaproteobacteria bacterium | reverse complement strand
AAGGCGCTGGGCCGGCCGCTTGCGCCGCGCGCCGAAGCCGCCGTGGAGCCGCGGCTCCACGATCCAGCCGATCGCTCCGCCTGACGCCCGATCCCCGGCGTGCGCGCCGCCGGGCGCGGGGTTGGCCGCCCTGAGCCGGATTGCACAAAGCGGCCAGCGCGGTCGCCGCGCGTATTAATCGCCGCGCGGTTACGGCGATTGGTTGACGTTGCGGGGGTGGCGGGCCTTTAATGTGGCTATGGCAGGAATTGTTTCCTACGGCTCATATATACCGTATCGGCGGCTCAAGCGCGCGGCGATTGCGGCGGTGCTGGGCGTGCCGGCGACGCGCGGCGAACGCGCCGTCGCAAGTTTCGACGAAGACAGCGTGTCGATGGCGGCGGAGGCGCTGCGTGACGCGCTCAAGACGGCGTCGGACGCGCGGATTCGCTCGCTTATTTTCGGCACTACAACCGCTCCCTACGCCGAGAAGTTGAACGCGGCGCTGGTTGGCGCGGCGGCGCAGCTTCCGGCCGAGATTCGCGCGATCGATTCCACCGGTTCGATTCGCGCCGGACTGAGCGCGATGCTGCAGGCGGCCGAATCCGCCGCGGCGAGCGACGGCCATGCCGCGGTGGCGCTTGCGGATTGCCGGTTGGGCGCGCCCGAAGGCAAGCTCGAACAATCCGGCGGCGACGGCGCGGCGGCGTTCCTCTTCGGCCGCGACAACGTGATCGCCGAAATCGAATCGAGCGCCTCGCTGACCCGCGAATATCTGGATTCATGGCGCGCGCCGGGCGAACGCTTCGCCCATTCGTGGGAAGAGCGCTTCGCGTTGACGCAGGCTTACGGACCGTTCTTCCGCAAGATTATCCAAGAGGTTCTGGAGCGGGCCAAAGTCGCTCCCGGCGACCTGGCGAAAATCGTGCTCGACGCGCCCAATCAGCGCGCCGCCGACGAGGCCCTGCGCGAACTCAAGATCGATCCGGCGCGCATCGCCGATTCGCTCGCTTTGACCGTCGGCCAGACCGGCGCGGCGCACGCCGCCCTGATGCTGACCGCGGTGTTGCCCGCGGCCAAGCCGGGAGATCGGATTCTGGTGGCGACGGTGGGCGACGGCGCGGACGCGATGGTGCTCAAGGTGACGCCGGCCAACGCGGCCTTCCGCCCGGTGCATTCGGTGGGCCGGATGGTGGAGTCCAAGGGCGACGTGACTTACGCCAACTATCTCAAATGGCGCGAAATCCTGCCCACCGAACCGCCCCGCCGGCCCGATCCGGATCGGCCGGCGGCGCCGCCGATGATGCGCGCGGAAAAATGGAAATTCGGCCTGGTCGGCTCGAAATGCCGCGCCTGCGGCACGC
The DNA here is from genome assembly GCA_027403435.1 of Deltaproteobacteria bacterium. Lineage (GTDB taxonomy): Bacteria > Desulfobacterota > Binatia > Binatales > Binataceae > JADMIL01. The sequence continues at coordinate 3,030 of DAHZDR010000398.1, read as the reverse complement.
CGCAACTGCCGCCGCAGCGGGTGTGCGTCAAGTGCCGCGCCTTCGACCAGATGGAGCCGTATCCGTTCGCCGACATCCATGGCCGGGTCGCGACCTATGCGATCGATCGGCTGGCCTATTCGCTCAATCCGCCGACCATCAACGCGGTGATCGATTACGTCGGCGGCGGACGATTCTTGTGCGAGATGACCGATTGCGAACCGGACAAGGTCGCGATCGGCGATGAAGTCGAAATGACCTTCCGGCGGCTTTTTACCGCCGACGGCGTGCATAACTATTTTTGGAAGGCGCGGCCCCGGCGCTGAACCGGCGCGGATCACAAGGAGAAAATTCATGGCGAGCAAAGGAATCAAGGATCGCGTGGCGATCGTCGGCATGGGCTGCACCAGGTTCGGCGAGCATTGGGACAAGAGCGCGGAAGACCTGCTGATCGAAGCCGCCTACGACGCCTACCAGTCGGCCGGAATCACGCCCGACGACGTTGACGCCTATTGGCTCGGCACGATGGGCTCGGGGGTTTCGGGGCTGACGCTCTCGGAGCCGCTCAAAATCCAGTACAAGCCGGTCACCCGGGTCGAGAACATGTGCGCGACCGGCTCGGAAGCGCTGCGCCAGGCGTGCTACGCCGTGGCTTCGGGCGCGTTCGACGTGGCGATGGCGATTGGCGTCGAGAAGCTCAAGGATTCGGGCTTTTCGGGTCTGGTGATGTCGAGTCCGCCGAACGACGGCACGCCCGCCTCGATGACGCCGCCGGCGCTGTTTTCGCTGCTGGCTCCCGCGTATTTCAAGAAGTACGGACTGGACCCTGAAAAAGGCAAGGACGTGCTGACCCGGATCGCCTGGAAGAACCATCGCAACGGCGCGCGTAATCCGAAGGCGCAATTCCAGAAGGAAGTGCCGCTCGAGACGATTCGAAATTCGCCTAAAATCGCCGATCCGCTCGGAATCATGGATTGCTCGGGCGTTTCCGACGGCTCCGCGGCGGCGATCGTGGTGCGGGCCGAGGATGCGCACAAATACTGCAAGAATCCGATCTATATCAAGGCGCTCGCGTTCGTCGCCGGACCGGCCGAAGGACCGCTCTCGCCCGAATACGATTTCACCACTTTTCCCGAAGTCGTGGCCTCGGCGCGCGACGCCTACGCCCAGGCGGGCGTGACCAATCCGCGCGAGCAGATCAGCCTCGCGGAAGTCCACGACTGCTTCACGCCGACCGAACTGGTGCTCTATGAGGACTTGGGCTTCAGCAAGCGCGGCGGCGCATGGCAGGACGTGATGGAGGGGTTCTTCGACCTCGAAGGCAAGCTGCCGGTAAATCCCGACGGCGGCCTGAAGTCGTTTGGCCATCCAATCGGCGCCTCGGGCCTGCGCATGATGTACGAAATGTGGCTTCAGATGCGCGGCGAAGCGGGACCGCGTCAGCTCAAGAATCCGCGCCTCGGCCTCACCCATAACCTCGGCGGCCAGCCGGGACGCTGCGTGAGCTTCGTCTCCGTGGTGGGCAGTCAGGTGGGCTAAGTTTCCGCGCGCGCCGCGCGCCGCGGCGCAATTTCGCTGGTTCGTCTCGGGTGGCCGGTCCGGATTCGGGCCGGCCGCCGTTTTTTGGGTAATTGATCGAAGCAGTCGCGAACGCCCGGGCGTCGGCGCGCGGTTGCGGAAGCCCGCGCGATCTCCGTAAGCTTGGCGGCCATGGAAGCGACGCGGCCGATTGATCTGGACGGCGTGCGCGACCGCCTGGCGCATCTGCTGGAGCGCGGCGAGGCGGTGCTGGCGAGCCATTACCGTTCCGAATTATCGCATCAGGATTTCGTTAACGCGGAGCTGTTCCGTGAATGGCGGGTGGGATGCCTCGCTTTTCTGAGCGAGGCGTTTGGCGCCGATAGCCACTATCAGCGCGAGTACGAATTTTCCTGCGACAGTCCCTATCTGAACGCGGCCGCGCGTGGCCAGGCGGTGCTGCGCGCCGCGCGCGAATATCTTTCGTTCGGGCGGATGGCGCGGGTTGAGGAGCTGGCGGCGGCCGAGGTGCTCAACGACCTGATCGCGATCGCCGAACGGCGGCTTCAGGCCGGCGCGATCGGCGCGGCGCTCGCGATCGCCGCCGCAGTGCTCGAGGACACGCTGAGGCGCAACGCCCGGGTCCGCAAGATCGCCTTTCGCGAAAGTTTCGACGATCTCGGGGAGCTGAATCGGCGGCTCTGGCAGGCGGGAATCTATTCGGTGGCGATCCGGCGCAAAATCGACGACTGGCGGGCGCTCGCGAACGGCGGAAGCGAGGCCGGGGAGGGCCGCGCGGCGGTTGCGGCGATGCTGCGCGAGGTGCGCAATTTCGTCGCCGACCATCTGGCGTGAGCGCGCGGCGGCGCGGCTCGGCCGGCGCCGTCAGGGTTGCGGCGGCGCACCGGCGGAGCTTTGCGGCCCAAAGCTCACGGGCGGATTGTAGTCCGCGGCAGGTTCATCCGGCGCGCCCGCGACCGCCGGATTGCCGGTTTGGCGGCGCGTGGCGGCCGCGAACGAATTGGCGCCGATGCCCATCCCGTTTTCCTGTCGCATCCGGACCCATGAGCTTTCCGAGCCGGGAGCTGGAATTTTGGGCGCGCTGGCGGGCACCACCGTGGTGTCGCGGGTGAAGATATACGCGGTCGAGGGCGCGGGACTGTAGAGCAGGGACGGAAAGATCGATTGCAGGTCGAACAGCCGGGCGGGCGCGAGCGGCGCGAGGTCGCTCACCTGGCCAAGATCGACCGGCGCCGCGCCGACTTCGATCGAGCTTTTCAGAATCGCGCCGCGCTCGGCCCGCAGGTTGTAGCATCCGGGCGGCAGCGTCTGCGCGAAGGATCCGTCGCCATGGGTCGGCGCGAGGTAAATGTCGCGGCTGACGCAATTTTCGAAGTGAAGATCGCGGCTGGGGGCGGGCTGGCCGTGGTAGGAGACCAGCCTCCCGCTGACCCGGGCGGCATGGGCGGCCGGCGGCGGCGCGAGCGCGATGGCGAACGCGAGCGTGGCGCCCAGAACGAGCCGTTGCGCCGC
>DAHZDR010000396.1 GCA_027403435.1 Deltaproteobacteria bacterium | reverse complement strand
CGCCGCGCCGCTCGCGACGGTTGCGGGCGCCTCGATCAGCCGTGCAACGTCCGCGACCGGCATCACCTGGGGCAGGCGCCGGCCGATTTTCGGCGACCGAATCGAGCGGGCGGGATTGCCGGCGCCCAGATTCGTCTCCCGCCAGCGGAAATACGCCTTGATCGCGAACAGGCGGCGCTGGACGGTGGCGCGGCTCGCATGCTTCATGGTTGCGGCCAGGTAGGCGCGGATATGGCCGGCATCAATCAGCTCCGGCAGCGCTTCTTGTTGAGTTTCGTCGCATGCCGAAGGCGCCCGTTCGAGCAGATAGCCGCGGAAATCGCGCAGGTCGCGCAGGTAACTTTTGACCGTGTTCGCGGCCGCGCGCGTGGCTTGGCCCAGCGCCACGCCGAACCGATCCAGCTCCGGCGCCATCGCCGCTACCGCCTCGCCCGTCGCCGTCATTCAGCTTATGCTATCAGCAGGGTCGGGCGGGCAAAAGTCGCCGCCCGCCGGATGCTGGTTTGCCGATGACTTGTTTTCACTGCGGAGGCGCAATCACGATCGCGGAGCGGGTCGGTTTTCGCGACGTTTGTCCCGGCTGCGATCGGCCGCTGCACGCATGCCTCAACTGCGCGCATCACGACGCCGCTTATCATAACCAATGCCGCGAGACGCAGGCGGCGATGGTGGCCGAAAAGGACCGCGCCAACTTCTGCGAATATTTCCGGCCGCGCGCCGCAACGCCGCGCGCGCCCATGGCGCCGCCGTCCGCCGCGGCCGACGCCCGCGCGCGGCTCGGCGCGCTCTTCAGAAAGAAATCCTGAAGCGATGGAACCTCAGCTAGCCGCCGTTGTGCTTGCCGCCGGACTCGGCTCCCGGATGCGTTCGGAGCGCGCCAAGGTGCTTCACGAAATCGCCGGGCGCGCGCTGCTGGCGCGCGCGCTGGAGCCGATCGCGAGTCTGGCGCCGGCGCCGATCGTGGTGGTCGTCGGCTATCAGGCGGAGGCGGTCGAAGCGGCGGCGCGCGCGGCGTTGCCGCAAGCCGGGATGCGCTTTGCGCGGCAGGCGGAGCAGCGCGGCACGGGCGACGCGGCGCGCACCGCGCTGGACGCGATCGGGCCGGACTTCGGCGGCGAAATTTTAATCGGATGCGGCGACATGCCGCTGATCGCCGCGGCGACGCTCGGCGCATTCGTCCGCGCGCATCGCGCGGCCGGCGCGGCGCTTTCGTTCATCAGCGCGGAACCGGACGATCCGGCGGCGTATGGACGGGTGGTGCGCGACGCAAGCGGCGCGGTCGCGGCGATCGTCGAGGCGCGCGACGCCACGCCCGCCACGCTCGCGCTTGGCGAGATCAACGCCGGCGTCTATCTCGCCGAGGCGGCGTTGCTGCGCGCGGCGATCGGGGAATTGCGCGCCGATAACGCGCAGCACGAGTATTATCTGACCGATATCGTCGCGATCGCGCGCCGCCGCGGCGTCCGGATCCACGCCTGGCGCGCGCCCGCCGCGGCCGAGTTCGCCGGCGTCAATTCGCGCGAGGAGATGGCTCGCATGGAAGAGTCGATTCGCCAGAACATCAACCGCCGCCTGATGGCCGCGGGCGTAACCTTAATCGATCCGGCGACCGCCTATATCGCGCCCGAAGCGGAAATCGGCCGCGACGCCGTAATCGGTCCCAACGTGCGGATTCTCGGCCGCTCGCGGATTGGCGCGGGCGTGGTGATCGAGGGCACGGCGTGGCTCGACGGGGTGGTGGTCGGCGAGCGATCGCGTCTCAAGATTTGCGTGCGCGCCGAAAATTGCGAAATCGGCCCGGATTGCGAAATCGGCCCGTTCGCGAATCTGCGCGAAGGCACCGCGCTCGAAGGCCACAACCGAATCGGCAATTTCGTTGAGACCAAAAAGGCGCGCCTCGGGCGCGGCTCCAAGGCGAGCCATCTGAGTTACCTTGGCGACGCGATTATCGGCCGCGAAACCAATATCGGATGCGGCGTGATCACGGTGAATTACGACGGCTACGACAAGCACGTCACGAAAATCGGCGATCGCTGCATGGTCGGATGCGATACGCAGCTGATCGCGCCGGTGACGGTCGGCGACGACGTTTACGTCGCCTCGGGCACGACGATTGTGCGCGACGTCGCCGCCGGCGCGCTGGTCGTTTCGCAGCATCCGCAGCGCGAGAAACCGGGCTGGACGGCGGCTTGGCGCGATCGCCACGCCAACCATCCGAAGGCGCAAAAGCACGACGCCGGCGAATGACCGGACGCGCGCCGAGACGGCAGATTCGCGCCTGGCCGAGGGCTAAGATAGCGCTGTCATGTGTGGAATTATTGGCTATGTGGGGCCGCGCGACGCCGCGGCCATCCTGATCGGCGCGCTGAAACGGCTCGAATATCGCGGCTACGACTCCGCCGGCGTGGCGACGCTCGGCGGCGACGGCCGGCTGGAAATTCGCCGCGCGGTCGGAAAACTCGCCAACCTGTGCGCGGCGCTCGAGCGCGCGCCCCTCCCCGGCCAGATCGGAATCGGCCACACCCGATGGGCCACGCACGGCCGCCCGTCCGAGGAGAACGCGCATCCGCACAAGGCCGGTCCGGTCGCCGTAATCCATAACGGGATTATCGAGAACTACGTCGATCTGCGCGCCGAATTGCTCGCCCGCGGCCATAAACTTAAATCCGAAACCGACACCGAGCTGATTTCGCATCTGATCGAGGAGCGACTCAAAGCCGGCGACGACCTCGCCCAGGCGGTGCGCGCGGCGGTGCGCGAGCTGCGCGGATCGTTTTCGATCGTCGCGCTGGCGGAGAGCGATCCGGGCCGGCTGATCGCGGCAAAAACCGCGACGCCGCTGGTGCTGGGTTTCGGCGACGGCGAGAATTTCGTCGCCTCCGACATTCCCGCGCTGCTCGAACATACCCGGCGCGCGCTGGTGATGGAGGACGGCGAATTCGCCGAAATCACCGCCGACGGTATCCGTCTGACCACCTTCGACGGGACGCCGGTCGAGCGCGCGCCGCGGCTCGTCGAATGGGACTCGGTCGCCGCAACCAAGGCGGGCTACCAACACTATCTGCGCAAGGAGATCAGCGAGCAGCCGCAGGCCTGGATCGACACGCTGAGCGGCCGCGCCAGCGCCGGCGCGGCCGAAGTTCGATTTGACAACGCGCTTCTGCCGCCGGCCGGAGCCGGGACGATCGGACGAATCGTGATGGTCTCGGCGGGCGCGTCGTGGATTTCGTCCCTGATCGGCAAGTTTATGATCGAAGAGCTGGCCGGTATCCCGACCGAGGTCGATTATTCGGCCGAGTTCCGCTATCGCCGCCCGGCGATCGATGAGCGCACGCTGATTATCGCGGTCTCGCAATCCGGCGAAACCGCCGACACGCTGGCCGCGATGGAAGAAGGCCGGCGGCGCGGATCATGGCTGGTCGCGCTCACCAACACCGTCGATTCGTCGATCGCGCGCAAGGCCGACGCCCAGCTTTATACGCGCTGCGGTCCCGAAATCAGCGTCACGACCACCAAATGTTTTCTTACGCAAATTGAGGCGTTTTATCTCTTCGCGATCCATCTGGCGCAGGCGCTTGGCCGTATCGACGCGCGCGCGGCCGCGGAGCTGTTGCGCCCCGCGTTCGCGATTCCGCAGCAGATCGAGATGGCGATCTCACGCGAGCGGCAAATCGAAAAGATCGCGCGCAAGTACGGCAAAGCGCGCGATTTCCTCTATCTTGGCCGCGGCATCAACTATCCCGTCGCGCTCGAGGGCGCGCTCAAGCTCAAGGAAATTTCCTATATCCACGCCGAGGGCTATTCGGCCGGCGAAATGAAGCATGGGCCGATCGCGCTGATCGACGAAGAGATGCCGGTCGTCGTGATTATCCCGAACGATAACGTCTTCGAAAAAACGCTGTCTAATCTAAAGGAAGTCGAGTCGCGCAACGGCCGGATAATCGCGGTGACCGACCGGCGCACGCCCGAGCTCGAGGAGGTGGCGTGGGAAATTATCGACGTGCCGGCGACCAATCGCTTCCTGATGCCGGCGTTGACGACGGTGCCGCTGCAACTGCTCGCCTACCATATCGCGGTCTATCGCGGCACCGACGTCGATCAGCCGCGCAACCTCGCGAAATCCGT
>DAHZDR010000534.1 GCA_027403435.1 Deltaproteobacteria bacterium | reverse complement strand
GAGCGCATAGCCGCCCGAGGTGATCACGGTCTCGCCGGGAGCGACGCCGGCCAGCGCCTGCGTCAAGCCGCCCTCGGCCAGCCCAATTTTAACGGGCGTGCGATGGGCCCGGCCGTCGGCGCCGGCGACGAACACGTAATGCGCGCCGGTGGCGGCGTTGACGAACAGCGCGGCGCGCGGAATCACGATCGCGTCCTGGACCGCGGCAATCGTCACCGTGGCTTCGACCGGCGCGTTGGCCCGCGCGATCCGCCGATCGCCGGTGAATTCGAGCCAGACCGGCTCGCTCGCGCCCGCCGCCGCCATGCTGGGCGCGAGCGCGCTGACCCGCGCGGCGTAAACCACGCCGGGCGCGATCGGCGTGGTCACGCGCGCCGGCAATCCCGGGCGGATCGCGGCGAGTTCGTTCGCCGGCGCCTGGACGGTCACGTGGATGTCGCGCGGATCGATCAGGTTGGCCAGCGGATCCATCGCGTTGACCAGCTGTCCGTCGCTGACCAGCCGTTCGGCCACGATCCCGTCGGCGCCGGCGGCCACGGCGACGCCGGGACCGCCCCGATGCCGGCGGATCGCCGCGGCCAGCGCGGCCGCGCTGGCCGGTTCGATCCGCCGCGCGACCGCCAGTCCGTTTTGCGCCGCCTCGACCTCGCGGCTGACGATATGCGCGACCACTTCGCCGCGCCGCACCCGATCGCCGACCTGCAGATTGAAGCCGTGGACGCGGCCCGCGGTCGGCGCGCGCAGAGACAGCTGGCGAATCGCGGCGGTCACCCCCAGCATCCGAATTTGCTGTCGTATCGGCGCGACGCGCACGCGCGCCCCGGTCACCGCCATCATCACCACGGGCGCCGGCGCGTGGCCGGAAGCCGCGTCCGGCCCGCCGCATCCGCCGAGCGCGAGCGCCGCCGCCAGCGCCAGCGCGGCGCCGCACCGCCGCGCGCCATCGACGCGCCGTCCACGCGCCGCCGTCATTGCGCCCGTCCCAGCGCCAGCGCCGCCCGCGCCATCGCCTGGCGCGCGCCGAAGGTCTGTTCGATCGCCGCGATTTTGAGCGCCTGCGCCTGCTGGTAGGCGTCCACCACTTCGAGCGTCGTGACCGCGCCGCCGCCGAGAAAACGGGTCCAGTCGAGCGCGAAGGCGTCGTCCGCGGTGGTTTGCGCGGCGGCGATCAGGGCGAGCTGTTTGCGCGCGTCTTCGTAGCGTTCGCGCGCGTCGCTCAGATCGCGCGCCACGGCGACCTTGACCGCCGCCTGTTCGTCGCGCGCCTGGCGCTCGGCGGCGCCGGCCTCGTCGATATGCGATCGGATCAGGCCGCCGGAAAAAATCGGCAGCGAAAACGCGCCGCCGTAAGAGGCGCCCAGGCGCTTCTGAAAGGTGCTGGTCGGATTGATTCCCAGATAGCCCGAGGTCAGCGCGACGCTAAAAGTCGGCATCCGTTCCTTGCGCGCCGCGTCCAGCGTCAGCTGCGCGGATTGCACCTGGCGCTCGGCGGCGCGGTAGGCGGGACTCGCGGCCGGATCGCCCGCGGGCGCGGCCGGCGTTCCGGCCAGCCGCGCGATCGGCAGGTCGTCGCGATCGAATTCGCCGATCAGCGAGCCCAGGACGATCGAGGCGTGATGGACCGCCTGGACGGCGTTGGCCCGGGCGATCGCGGCGGTGTCGCGCGCGGTGCGGATGCGCAGGACGTCGTTGGGGATCGCGCGGCCGCCGCGGCGCAACGATTCGACGATCGCGACATAACGATTGAGCCGCGCCAGGCTCGCGTCCAGCTCCGCCCGCTCCGCCCGCGCCCGCGCCAGATCGAAATAGGCGAGGCGCGTGTCGAAAACGATTTGCGCGCGCATCGCGGCGACGCCGAGCGTGGCCGCCTCGGCCGCGTAACGGGCCGCGCGCACCTGCGCGGCGGTCCGGCCGCCGTCGAACGCCAGATAGTTGAGCGACAGCAGCAGGTCGGTCTGGCCGCCGTTGGTGATGACCGGATTGTAGCCCGGAAACTGCATGTATTCGCCGCCCGCCGAAACATTCGGCAGCAGCGGCGCGCGCGCCTCGTTCACGCGCGCGGCGGCGTAATCGCCGGCGGCGGACGCGGCGGCCAGCGACGGCGCGAACCTGAGCGCGCGCGCGATCGCCTGGTTGAGCGTGAGCGTTTCCGCGGCGCGCGCCCGCGCCGCCGCCGCCAGCATCAGGGCCGTCAGCGCGGCGGCCATCCAGCGCGTCGCAACCTCCCTCCTGCGCATGGCGCCGATCGTAGCGCCGTCGCGCGTATCGGCCTAATTAACAAACATTAAGCTTCGCCCAGCCGCCGCGGCGCGGCAGGGTCGAGCGGCAAGGTCAGCGTGAAGCGCGCGCCGCCGCCGGGATTGTTGGCCGCGGCGAGCGCGCCGCCGTGATGCGCGATGATTTCGCGGCACAGGCTGAGTCCGAGTCCGCCGCCCGGCGCCGGCCGCGCGCGGCCGCGATAGAAGCGATCGAAGACGCGCGGCAGCTCGGCTTCCGGAATGCCGGGACCGTCGTCGCTGACGGTCAGCGTCGCGCGGTCGCCGGCGCGCGCGACCGTGACCGCGATCACGCCGTCGTCAGCCGTGAATTTGACCGCGTTGTCGAGCAGATTGACGATCACGCGGCGCAACTGTCCGTGATCGCCGGCGACGATCGCGGGCGCGTCCGGCGCGGCCGAAAACGTCAGGCGCCGGCCGCCGGCCAGCGGCGCCAGGGTGGCCATCGCCGCGCCCGCGATCCGGCCCAGATCGACCGGCGCGGCGGCGCGCGCGGCGGCGCTGTCGAGCCGCGCCAGTTCGAGCAGGTCGTCGGCGGTCGCGCACAGGCCCAGGGTTTCGTCGAGCGCGGCGCGGATTGCGCCGGCGTAATCGGCGGCGGCGCGTTCGCGGCCGAGCGCGATTTCCAGTCCCGCCCGCAGGACGGCCAGCGGCGTGCGCAATTCATGCGCGGCGTCGGCGATAAAGCGGCGTTCGTGGCGCGCCGCGGTTTCGACGCGCTCCAGCAATTGGTTGATCGCCGCCGTCAACTGCGCGATTTCGTCGCGCGCGGCGCCCACCGCCAGCCGGCCCGAGAGTTCGCGCGGGCCGATCGCGTCGAGCGCCGCGCGCAATTGCTTGATCGGCACGAGCGCGCGTCCGGCGAGCCAATAACCCCCCAGCGCGCAGCCGGCGAACAGCAGCGGCAGAATCAGGATCAGGCTGGCGCGCAGCCGCGCGATTGCGGCGCGCACGGCGCCGGCGTCGGCGCCGTCCTCGAGCCAGACTTCGCGGCCGGCGAGCGTGAAGCGCGCGATCGCGTAACGGAAGCGTCCGCGCGCGCCGTCGGCCAGCGTCCGCGCGGCCGGACCGGGAGCGGCGGGCGGATCCGCGCGCGGATCGCCGAAATCGGCCAGGATGGCGCCGTTCGCGGCGCGCAACAGCACGCGCCGGCGCGCCGACAGATCGCGCTCGCGGCTCAGATGCGCCAGGGTCGGCATAACCTCGGCCGGGCCGATCCGCGCAATCGCGGCCGCGCTGGTGTCGGCCTCCTCGGCCAGCGCGCCGTCGAGTTCGCTCCATTCCAGCCGCGTGAACAGCGTCAACACGATCGCGCCGGCCGCCGCCAGCGCGGCCGCCAACACCACCGCCCAATAGAGCGTGAGCTTGAGCCGGATAGTCATCGGGGCGGGCGCGCCCGCCCCGATGACGCGCGCATCATGTAGCCGACGCCGCGCACCGTGACGATCAGCGGCGCGGGCCGCGCGCGGTCGATCTTTTCGCGCAGGCGGTTGATGAACACTTCGATCACGTTGGTGAATTCGTTGTAACCGGGTCCGCAGAGCACGTCGATAATGGTTTCGCGGCTGACCGCCTCCCCGGCGTGGCGCATCAGCAACTCGACCAGCATCTGCTCCTTGGGCGAGAGCGCGATTTCGCCGCCGGTCGCGCGCAGCCGCCGCCGGATCGGATCGAATTCGAGGTCCGCAACGCGCAGCGGCGCCAACGGCGGCATCCGCCCGCGCCGCACCAGCGCGCGAATCCGCGCCGCCAGCTCGGCGAAGGCGAACGGCTTGGCCAGGTAGTCGTCGGCGCCGGCTTCGAGCCCGGCGACGCGCTCGTCGAGCGCGCCGCGCGCGGTCAGAATCAGCACCGGCGTGGCGTTGCCGCGCTCGCGCAGGCCGCGCAGCAAATCGAGCCCGTCGCGATCCGGCAGGCGCAGATCGAGCACGATCGCGTCGAAGCCCGCCGCCAGCGCCGTTTCGGCCGCCGCCGCGCTGCCGGCCAGCGCGACCACGGCGCCGAGTTCGCCAAGTCCGCGGCGAAGATTATCGGCCAGGCGGGCTTCGTCCTCGACAATCAGCAATTTCGCATGGTTCATGGCGGGAGGCGCGGCGCGGCCGGAATTATAGCGGCGGCGGCGGCTCCGGCGTGGCCGCGCGCCGGCGGAGCTTCAGGCGCCGTTGCGCGCGGCCGGATCGTTGGCGCCCGCCAGCGCCGCCGCGAACAGTTCGCTCAGGCGCGCCGCGATCGCCTGGTCGCGGGTGGAGCCCTCGCGTTTGCGCCATGCGGCGAGCGCAATCACCGCCTTGGCCATGTTGCGATGGCCGCCGGCGCTGCCGATTTCGCCGAACAGGCGCTTGGCCGTATCGCCCGCGCTGATCCGGCCGACGCCGTGCGTGCGCACCGCGATCACCAGGTTGTTTTCGAGCTTGCCCGAGACCGCGACCAGCTCCACCTCTTCGAACTGCAGGCAGAAATCCGCCATCTGCACGATTATATCGTCGCGCTCGACGCCGCCCAGATGGATTGCGACGAGACCCTTGCGCACCTCCATCCGGCGCATCACGCGCGCCAGCACGCGGGCGAAACTGACCGGCAGTTCGGGCCGATCGATCAGCCGCAGGAGATTGTAGTTGGCCAGCGGATAGAGATGGATGAAGGCCTGGATATCGGCCTCGGTCACGCGGCGCGAGAGCGCCAGCGTGTCGCTGCGGATGCCGTACATCAGCGCGGTCGCGAGCCGCTCGCTGATATGCTCGCCGGCGCTGACGAGGTATTCGGTCATGATGGTCGCGGTGGCGCCGTAGCCGACGCGGATATCCTCGAACGGCGCGAGGCCGGTCGGATAGCCCGGATGGTGGTCGATGACGATGTCGGCGCGCGGCAGTTTGTTCTCGAAATAGGGCGGCTCCACGTCCACCATCGCAATCTTGTCGAAGCTTTCGAGTTCGCCGGGCGCGGGCGCGGAGACCTCGATCTCCAGCAGATGCATCATCGTGCGGTTTTCCGGCCGCGTGACCGGCTTGAAGGCGTAAATCGGGGTGGTCTGCTTGTTGCGGCCCAGCAGCGTGCGCAGCGCGATCGCGCTCGACATGGCGTCGGGATCGGCGTCGTCCTGCAGCACGATTGCGACGCGGTCGCCCTCCCCGACCATCGCGCGCAATTCCTTGACCTTTTGCTTCGTCAGTGACTGATCCATTGGACTGGAGCGCGCATTGGGCGCTTGCGGACGCCGCGCGGCGTCATCGCGACCCCCGCTAGCGGCGCGCCGCGAACGCTTCTAAACTGAAGGCCAGCGGGAAAACCCGCGGCGGCGATTCGTGCTTAAGCGAACACATACGAGATTTTGCATCTAACACGCCGCCGGAAGACGAAGCAACGGCGTTTTCCCGGCCGTTGAAGGTTTCATTATACACGATTCGTCAAGTCTCCAATGAACGAAGAAAAATGCGAAATCTGCCGGCGCCCAGCCGGCGAATGGCTGCTGCGCATGACCGTCGAAGATCGCGGCGGCTATGCCGAGAGCGCCTATATTTGCGCCAATTGCGGGGTTAAGCTCAGGCTGTCCTCGGAAAAGACGCGCGATCTGCAAATCGATCCGTGGGTCCGCGAAGCCTTCGCGCGCGTGATCAAAGGAAGACAATAAGGGATGGCATCGGCGCCCCGTACTGAACCTGGATCCGACCTCTGGCCCTATGAAGAGGCGCGCAAGCTCGCCGAGCGCGTGGCCGCCTACGAACCGGCCCGGCCGGTGGTCTTCCAAAGCGGTTTCGGACCGTCGGGCCTGCCGCATCTGGGCACGATGGGCGAAGTGCTGCGGCCGTCCTACGTCCGTCGGGCGTTCAAGGCGCTTTACGGCGACGCGCGGCCCGACCGCTTCATCGTCTTTATCGACGACATGGACGGCCTGCGCAAGGCGCCGGAAAATATCCCCAACCGCGAAGCCTATGCCGCGTGGCTGGGCCGGCCGGTCTCACGGATTCCCGACCCGTTCGGTGGATGCCACGACAGTTTCGCCTCGCACATGGTGGCGCTGCTGGGGACGTTCCTGGCGCCGGTCGAGGTCGAATACGAACTGATCCGGTCGAGCGCGATGTACGCGGGCGGCGGTTTCGACGCGGCGCTGAAACTGGTGCTGGAGCGGCATCAGGAGATTATCCGCGTGGTCGCGCCGACGCTTCGGCCGGCCAACCGCGCCGGATGGTCGCCGGTGATGCCGCTTTGTCCCGAATGCGGCCAAATCAATTCAACGCTGGTCACCGCCTACTATCCCGAGCGCGGCGCGGTCGCGATTTCGTGCGAGCGGAGCTTCGGCGGGGCTCTCGGATGCGGTTTCAGGGGCGAAGTCAGCGTGCTCGGCGGCGGGGCCAAGGCGCAATGGAAAGTCGATTGGGCCTTGCGCTGGCAGGTGCTGGCGGTCGATTACGAGCTGTACGGCAAGGATTTGATCGATTCGGCGCGGCTTTCGGGGCAAATCGTCAAGCTTCTGGGCGGACGGCCGCCGCTCGGCTTTCCTTTCGAAATGTATCTCGACGAAGCGGGGCACAAGGTCTCGAAGTCGGTCGGACGCGGCGTCGGCGTCGAGCAATGGCGGCGTTACGCGCCGATCGAAGTGCTCAAATACTTCCTGATTCTCAATCCGCGGCGCGCGCGCAAGCTCTTTCTTGAGGCGATTCCGCAATACGTGGACGAATATCTCGAGGCGTTGCGCGAATGGAGCCGGACCGACGACCCGGCGCGGCGCAACCCGACGCTCCAGTTCGTGCTGCAGAGCGACAGCCCCAGGCGGTTCGATTCCGACCTCACGTTCGGCTTGCTGATGGCGGTGGTGCCAGCGATCGGCAGCATCGATCGCGAAGTTATTTGGGAATACCTCTTCCGTTACGATAACAAGATCGAACGCGATGGCGACACGCGCAAGATGGTTGAAATGCTGGTCGAATGCGCGCTTAATTTCTTCGACGACTTCGTTCTGCCGACTCTGCAATTTTATACGCCGCAGGCCGATTCGGAGCGAGCGCAATTGGCGACGCTGCGCGATTATCTCGCGGCGAATCCAAACGCGAGCGCCGAGGAGATCGAGCGCGAAATCTACGAAATCGGCCGGGCGCATTACGACAAGCCGGGGAAAGCCTTTACCCTGCTTTATCGCGTATTGCTGGGAAAAGAGCGCGGCCCGCGGCTCGGTCCGTA
>DAHZDR010000379.1 GCA_027403435.1 Deltaproteobacteria bacterium | reverse complement strand
GGTTAACCCGGCTAACGCGGATCGCGACGGCTGGAATATCCGGCAGTTTCATCGACGGCGATGGCGCTGTCAACCGCGCCGTTGCGGCCAAGCGGCGGCATGCAAACGGCCGGGACGGATAACCGCCCCGGCCGTTCGATTTCGGTCATTGCGCGGCTCAGATATTTTCGACGATCGCCTTGCCGAACTCCGAGCACTTGAGCAGTTTCGCGCCGGGCATCAGCCGCTCGAAATCGTAGGTGACGGCCTTGTTCGCGATAGTCTTTTCGATGCCGCGGACAATCGCGTCGGCGACCTCCTGCCAGCCCATATACTCGAACATCATCACGCCCGACAGGATCACCGAACCCGGATTCACCTTGTCTTGGCCGGCGTACTTGGGCGCCGTGCCGTGGGTCGCCTCGAAGATCGCGTGGCCGGTGACATAGTTGATATTGGCGCCCGGCGCGATCCCGATGCCGCCGACCTGCGCCGCCAGCGCGTCGGAGAGATAGTCGCCGTTGAGGTTCATGGTCGCGACCACGTCGAATTCCTCGGGCCGCGTCAGCACCTGCTGCAAAGTGATATCCGCGATCGCGTCCTTGACCAGAATCTGGCCGGGCGGCGGATTCCCTCCGCAATCGTCCCATCCGATCGCCTTGCCTTTGAATTCGCGACGGGTCAGTTCGTATCCCCAGTCGCGGAAGGCGCCCTCGGTGAACTTCATGATGTTGCCTTTGTGGACAAAGGTGACGCTCTTGCGCTGGTGCGCGATTGCGTAATTCAGGGCGGCGCGGATCAGCCGTTCCGAACCTTCGCGCGAGACTGTCTTGATGCCGATTCCCGAGGTGTCGGGGAAGCGGATTTTAGTGACGCCCAGCTCTTCCCGCAGGAACTTGATGAGCTTCTTCGCTTCGGGCGATTCCGCCGGCCATTCGACGCCCGCGTAAATGTCTTCGGTGTTCTCGCGGAAAATTACGACATCGAGTTTTTCCGGATGCTTGACCGGGCTGGGCACGCCGCTGAAATAGCGCACCGGCCGCAGGCATACGTAGAGATCGAGCATCTGGCGCAGCGCGACGTTGAGCGAGCGGATGCCGCCGCCGATCGGCGTGGTCAGGGGGCCCTTGATGCCGACCAGGTACTCGCTGAAAGCCTCGACGGTTTCGTCGGGCAGCCAGCTATTCCAGAGCTTGAACGGTTTCTCGCCCGCAAAAACTTCCATCCACGCGATCTTACGCTTGCCGCCGTAGACCTTGGCGACGGCGTTATCGAATACGTATTGCGAGGCGCGCCAGATGTCCGGACCGGTGCCGTCGCCCTCGATAAACGGGAGGATCGGACGATCGGGAACGCGCAGCGCGCCATCGGCCAGCCGGATTTTTTCGCCGTCTTTGGGGATCTGGATATTCTTGAACGCCATCTGCCTCAAACTCGCTGAATAATTTGAAGATGCCTACGCGGACTCGACGCTCAAATTCCTCCGCCGCGCCCGATTGCGCCCAATCATATAGCAAACGCCCGCGCTTGCCAGCAAAGCGCGGCCGCTAGCGAAGGCCGCGCTTGCGCCGTGTTGCAACGCGATGTTATCGAAATCCCTGGACTTGGCGATAAGCCGGCGGAGCGTCAGCGGATGGATTTCAGATTCACGGCCGAAGAAGAGGCCTTTCGCGCCAAATTGCATGGATGGATCGAGCGAACTTCAGAACAGGTCTTCGGCCACGGCGGCGCGATCGGCGCTTCGACCGCGAGCCTGCTCGACGTCGGCGACGACGGCCAATGGCGGCGCCTGAAGGAGTACCATCGCAAGCTCCACGAGGCCGGATACGCCGCGCTCCACTGGCCCATTGAATACGGCGGCGGCGGCGCCACGCTAATCGAGCAGGCGATCTATCAGGACGAGGTGCTGAGCTTTGGCCTGCCGCTCTACGGATGCAACCAGCTGGCGATCGATCGAATCGGTCCCACTTTAATGTTCATGGGCACGCAGGCGCAGAAAGACCGCTATCTGCCCAAGATGCTGACCGGCGAGGAAGTCTGGTGCCAGGGCTATTCGGAGCCGAACGCCGGCTCAGACCTCGCGAGCCTGCAAACCCGCGCCGTAATCGACGGCGACTCCTTCGTCGTCAACGGGCAGAAAGTATGGACCAGCCTGGCCCATCGCGCGGACTGGCAAGTGCTGCTGGTGCGCACCGATCCCGAAGCGCCCAAGCATAAGGGGATTTCCTATCTGCTGGTCGATATGAAAACCCCGGGAATCACGATTCGGCCGCTGGTGCAGATGACGGGCGAGTCCGGCTTCAACGAAGTCTTTTACGACAACGTGCGCGTGCCCAGGGAAAACCTGGTCGGCGAAGTCAATCAGGGATGGCAGGTGTCGATCGCAACCCTGATGTACGAACGGCTCTCGGGCGGCACGCGCCATCCGGTGGAACGCACGATCACCCAATTGCTGGAACTGTCAAAGCATGTGGAGTTTGACGGGATGACGGCCAATCGTCATCCGTATGTCCGGCAGAAGCTCACGCAGTTCGCAATCGAGGCGCGATGCCTTCGTCTGAGCCGCTATCGATCGCTGACCGCGCATCTCAAGGGCAAGATTCCGGGTCCGGAAAGCTCCTTCGGCAAACTCTTCGCGACCGAGCTGAATCTGCGCGTCGCGATGTTCGCCGACGAATTGCTGGGCAGCTACAGCGCGCTCGACAAAGGATCGCTCGGCGCGGTCGAGGGCGGGCGCTGGCAGCAGCGGATGCTGGCGGCCCGCGGACTTACGATCGCTGCGGGTTCGAGCGAAATCCAGCACAACATCATTGGCGAGCGGGTGCTGAAACTGCCCAAGGGCTGAGCGGCGCGGAGATCGGAGGGACCATCCGGGCGCGTGGACGCGCTTTCACGCCGAGTCGGCCGCGGGGTTATCCGGTTCATGAGCATCAAGCCCGCCCATGCGGCGGAATTCGGGTATCTGCGTTATCGGGCTGACGGAACCGCGGCGCTGGCGATCGCCGGCGCGAGTTACGGAGCGCACGGACAGGGCGCTCGAATCGGTTACGCCATCGTCGATACGGAATTCGGGAAAATTCTGGCCGCGGCCACCATTCACGGCCTCTGCTGGATCGGCGTGCAGGAGTCGGCGGAGCGGCTCGAACACGAACTGCGCGATGATTTTCGACGGGCCGGCCTGATCACGGAAGACCGATCGGCGACCGAATTCGCACGGCGCGTGGCCGCGATCGCCGGCGGCGCGGCAGGGACGATCGAATTCACGCTGGACATTCCAGCGACGCCGTTTCAGCTTGCGGTGTGGCGCGAGCTCTGCGCGATTCCGCGCGGCGCGACGCGATCGTACGGCGAAATCGCGCTGCGGATCGGGAATCCCGCGGCGGCGCGCGCGGTGGGACGCGCCAACGGCTCGAATCCGCTGGCGATCGCGATTCCGTGCCATCGCGCGATCGGCGCCGGCGGAACGCTGACGGGCTATCGATGGGGCGTCGCATACAAGCGCCGCCTGCTCGCCCATGAACGGGCGATTGCGCAACCTGACTTGCCGCTGACGGCGACGCGCGGCGCGATCCGTCCTGGATGACGCGCCCGTCCTCGTCTAAGATTCAAAAGGGATTTGCCGCCGGAGAGATCACGATGAAGATCGTCGTTGATTACGCTTTGTGTGAAAGCAACGCGCGCTGCATGGAAGTCGCGCCGGATATTTTCGAGGTGCGCGACGACGACAATCTGTACCTGCTCAATGAAAATCCGCCCGCGTCGGCGCGCGACCGCGTCTTGCGCGCGATTAAAATCTGTCCAAAGCACGCGCTCTCGCTGCGCGAAGATTAGCCATGGAGATTCCCGCGCGCGCCGCCTAACGGTCCGTACCGATATGCGAACGGCCGCGTTTGCGCCGCGATCGGTATTCGCGCGCGCCGGCCCGTCGGATGCGAGCTTCGGGCGGGGCGGGTCAGGTTCCCTGGATCGGCCCGGCCCAGCGGCCAAAAATCGTCGCGCCGATCCGTCCGAGCGCCGGCAGATGGCGCTCCGCTTCGAGCATGATCGCATCGCCGTCGATTCCGGCGCGTTTCAGGCCATCGCCGAATTCCGCGATCAACGCTCCCAGAATTTCCCGCGTCTTCTCGGCATGAAACAGTAATCCGTAAGCTCTTTCGCCGTGGCGATAGGCCTGTACCGGCGTCCGTTCGGACGCGGCGAGCGCGGTCGCGCCACGCGGCAGGTCGAAAACGTCGCTATGCCAATGCGCGGCGACGAATTCCCGCGGCAACTGGCGGAACAGACGATCGTCCGCCGCGGCGTCGGCCAGACGCACCGGGAACCACCCGATTTCCCGCTGTGTCCCGCGCCGAACTTCCGCGCCCAGCGCGGCGGCGAGCAACTGACTGCCGAGACATACGCCCAGAATCGGCTTGTCGGCCTTAAGGGCGGATTCGATCAGCGCGATTTCGTCGCGGAGATGGGGATGGCGATCGAGCTGGTAAACGCTTTCGGACCCGCCCATCACGATCAGCCCGCCGGCGCCATGAAGATCCTTCGGAATTGGCGCGCCGTCGTAAACGCGCAGGTATTGCCATGCAAGCGCGGCCTCTTCGAGCGCGTCGCCGATCGCGCCAAGGTTTTCCGCCGGATGGTGCTGCAGGACCAGAATCTTCGCCATGGTTAGCTCCTGTGGCGCCGGCTCCGGCGCGAAACCGCCGCGACCCTCTTGCCGAATCGAACCACTTGGGCGAGAAATTAAGCTGCGGCTCAGCCCAAGATAAGGGTTCGCGGCGAACTATCGATTCCGGCGCGCGCCGGACCGATTGCGGCGATCGCGAGCGATGGAGGGATTATGGCGACTATCGGACTTCGGGAACAGACGGTGAAGGACGCAAAATCGATCGCGGACGCCCGCGCCCGCCATCAATGGCGAATTCCAGCGGATTACAATGTCGCGATCGATTGCATCGATCGGCACACCGATTTGCGCGACCAGCCCGCGCTCTTTTACGAGGACGACGAGGGGCATGAGGCGCGCTATACCTTCGGACAGATTGGCGAGCTCAGCCGGCGCTTCGCCAACGCCCTCAAGGGACTCGGGATCAAGCGCGGCGACGTCGTCGCGCTCCATCTGCCGCAACGGCCCGAGACCGCGATTGCGCATATTGCGCTTTACCGGCTGGGCGCGATCGCTCTGCCAATCTCCAAGTTGTTCGGCCCCGACGCGCTACGCTACCGGCTCACGAACAGCTCCGCGCGCGCGATCATGCTGGAGCCGGAAAGCCTCGACAAGATCGAGCCAATTCGCGCGGAGCTGCCCGATCTGCGCCACATCATTATCGCCGGCGGCAACGCGGGCGGACTCGGCTTCGACGATTTGATCGCGCAAGCCTCGGACGCGTTCACGATGGAGCCGAGCCGGGCCGAAGACCCGGTTCTGCTCATGTACACGTCCGGCACGACCGGCGATCCGAAAGGCGTCTTGCACGCGGCGCGCTACGTGCTCGGTCATAACGGAATCGATTATTCCTACAACTTTCTGCGTCAAGGCGATCTTTACTACAGCCCGGCCGACTGGGCGTGGGCGGGAGGACTGCTCGACGGCCTGCTTGCCATTTGGCCCTACGGAATCCCGGTGCTCGCCTATCGCAGCAAGGCGCGCTTCGATCCGGACGTGATGCTCGCGCTGGTGGAGAAATACGGCGCGACCGTGGGCCTGTATCCGCCGACAGTGCTCAAGGGCCTGCGCGAAGTGAAAAATCCGCGTGAGAAATACCGGGATCTGCGCCTGCGATGTGTCGTCAGCGGCGCCGAGCCGGTCAGTCCCCAACTTGCGCGCTGGGTCGATGAGCAATTGCGCGTGCAGTTCAACCAGGCCTTCGGTCAGACCGAAGCGAACTACTTTATCGGCAATTGTTCCGTGCTCGAAAAACCGCTGCTGGAGCCCCTCGGCAAGGCCTTTCCCGGCCACGACGTCACGATTATCGCGGACGGAGAGCCGGTCAAGCCGGGCGCGACCGGCGAAATCGCGATTCGCCGGACCAGTCCGGTCGTAATGAAGGAATACTGGAAGAATCCGGCGGCGATGACGGAAAAATTTGCCGGCGAATGGTGCCTGACCGGCGATATGGGCCATATGAACGAAGAGGGTTACATCTACTTCCAGGGCCGCAACGACGACGTGATCAAGACCTCCGGTTATCGAGTTGGTCCAGCCGAAGTCGAAGCGAAAATTATCGAACATCGCGCGGTCGCCTCATGCGCGGTGGTCGGAATTCCCGACGAGAAGCGCGGGCAGTCAATCAAGGCGTTCGTCAAGCTGCTGCCGGGCCATCAACCCTCCAGTGAAATGATCATTGAGATTCAGGAACACGTCAAAAAGCGCCTGGCGTTCCATGAATATCCGCGCGAGTTCGAGTTTATCGACGAGTTCCCAATGACCGTGACGGGGAAAATCCGGCGGCGCGATCTGCGCGAACGTGAGATCGAAAAGCTCAAGGCGGCGGGCAAACTCTAACTTGGGCTAAACCCCGGCGAATTTGCGTTTTGCGCCGTGAAAGCGCTATGGGAAGCACAGGGCCGTTCGGCCAGAACAAGCGAAGAGGTTCGAGTCCACGTGGGAAGTCAGTCAGGATCGCCCTTCGGGGCGATAAAAATCGTTGAATGCGGCGAGGGCATCCCGGCCGCGTTCGGAGCCAAAATGATCGCCGACTTGGGCGCGGAAGTGATCAAGGTCGAGCCGCCGGGCGGCGACCTGACGCGACGGCGCGGGCCGTTTCCGAACGACCAGCCGGATCCCGAAAAGAGCGGCATCTTTATTTATCTGAACGCGAACAAGCGCGGCGCGGTCGCGGATTTGAAGCGTCCCGAGGGGCGGGAATTGCTCGGCAAGCTGCTCGCCGGCGCCGATATCCTGATTCATAACGTCGCCCCCGGAGACCGCGCCGCGCAGGGACTCGACAGCGCCGCGCTGCTGGCGGCCTATCCCAAGCTGGTGGTGGCCGCCATCTCGCCTTTCGGCGAAACCGGGCCGTACGCCAACTGGCGCGGCTATGAACTCACTCTTTCGAACGCCGCCGGATGGGCCACGCTGAGTCCTGGCGCGTCGCCCTATCCTGACTTGCCGCCGCTCAAATGCTTCGGCTCGCAATGCGAGTTTCAGGGCGGGATTCATGCCGCGATAACCGCGCTGGCCGCGTATATGCATCGGCTCAAGACCGGCAAGGGCCAGGCGATCGACATTTCCGCGCAGGAAGCGGTCGCGGCGATGCTCGAGATGAACTTCATGCACTGGACCTACGCGCATCGCGAAACCTCGCGGCTCGGTTCGCGCCTGCTCGGTCCATGGTTCATCGCCGACACGGCCGACGGCAAAATCTTCGCGCTGGCGGTCGAAGAGGATCAATGGAAGCGCCTTGTCGAATTCATGGGCAATCCTGAATGGGCCAGCGACGAGCTGTTTAAGGACCGGATTGCGCGCGGTCAAAACCAGGATGCGCTAAAGGCGCTGATGGGCGAATGGCTCAGTCAGTGGAAGACCCAGGACCTCTATCGCGAAGCGCAGGCGCGGCGGGTGCCGTTCGCGCCGGTCAACACGATGCGCGACTTGTACGAGAGCGAACATCTGGCGGAGCGCAAATTCTTCGCCACGCTCGACCAGCCAGGGCTCGGCCCGGTGAAACTGCCCGGAATGCCCTCGAAGTACGGCGCGACGCCATGGGCGCTGCGCCGTCCGGCGCCGCGGCTGGGGGAACACGCCGAAGAAATTTTCTGCGGCGAACTGGGAATCGCGCGCGAGCGCCTCAATGACTTGCGCAAAGCCGGCGTCGCCTGACGCCGCGAGGAAATTCGCCATGGCCAATCTTCCACTATCCGGAATCCGCGTGCTCGATTTTACCTGGGCGTGGGCGGGACCGTTCTGCACGATGCAACTGGCGCATCTGGGCGCCGAAGTCATTCGCGTCGAAACCACGGCGCGTCCGGCCTGCGTGACGCGACTGATCCCGCCGTTCGCCGACGACATCCCGGGTCCGAACCGCGCCGGCTACTTCAATCAATACAATCAGGGCAAGCGCTCGATCACGCTCAATCTGACCCGGCCCGAGGCGATCGATCTCGCCTGCCAACTGGTCCGCCACTGCGATATCGTCGCCGACAATTTCGCCGCCGGCGTGATGGACAAATTGGGACTTGGCTACGCCAAGCTGCGTTCGATCAAACCCGAGATCATCATGATTTCGATGTCCGGGTACGGCCAAACCGGCCCTTATAAGGGTTACGTCGGCTATGGACCGCCCGCTTCCGCCGCCTCCGGCATGTTTTTCACCACCGGCTACGAGGGCGGCGATCCCGGCGAGATCGGCGTCTCCTATCCCGATCCGAACGCGGGCATTTTCGGCGCCTTCGCGCTGATGGCCGCGCTGACCCATCGCGCGCTTACCGGCGAGGGCCAGTATATCGACCAGTCGCAGTTCGAAACCGCGCTCGCGCTGATGCCGGAAGGGATGCTCGAATTCGAGCTTAACCATCGCGAACCCGGCCGCCACGGAAATCATGACCCGGTGATGGCGCCGCATGAATGCTACAAGGCGGCGGGCGACGACGAAAAATGGGTGTCGATCGCCGTCGGCGGCGATGAGGAATGGCGCGCGCTCTGCCGGGTGATGGAAAAGCCGGAACTGGCCGCCGATCCGCGCTTCAAAACCGCGGCCTTGCGCAAGCAAAACGAAACCGCGCTTGACCAGATCGTCACCGCCTGGACGAATACGCGCGACCGCTGGGATGCCGCGCGGGCGTTGCAGACCGCGGGCGTCGCCGCGTTCCCCTCGATGAGCAATAAGGATTTGGCCGAGGATCCGCATCTGAACGAGCGCGGGTATTTCGCCCTCCTGGAGCATTCGGAGGTCGGCAAGCGCCAGCATGCGGGCATCCCGTGGAAAATGTCGGAAACGCCGTGCGCCGTGCGCAGTCCCGCTCCGTTGCGCGGCGCCGACACCGAACCTGTGCTCAAATCGTTGCTGGGACTCACCCTCGACCAGATCGAGCATCTGCGCAAGTCTGGCGTGTTGATTTGAACCACGCGCCATTCGCGCGCGCTAGAGGGGCGCCGATGCACAAGCCGCTAGACGACCTTCGGATCCTCGATCTGACGCACTACTATGCCGGTCCGTACGCCACGTTGCTGCTCAGTTTTCTGGGCGCCGAGGTGATCAAGATCGAGGCTCCGGGCGTCGGCGACGGCGCCCGCGCGCTGTTTCGCAAGCGTGACCACGCCTACGGCTATCCCTTTGCCGTCATGAACAACAATAAGCGCTCGATCACGCTGAATCTGAAGAGCGCGCAAGGCAAGGCGCTGTTTCTCCGCATGGTGGAAACGGCGGACCTGGTGGTCGAAAACTTCGCCGTCGGCACGCTGGAGTCCATGGGCCTGGGTTACGAGACGCTGCGCGCGCGCAATCCGCGCCTGATTTACGCCACGAACACCGGCTTCGGCCTGAGCGGACCCTATCGCGAACTTGCCGCGTTCGATCCGATCGTGCAGGCGATGGGCGGCGTGATGGCGATCACTGGCGAGGCGGACGGCCCGCCGCTCAAAACCGGCGCCGCGATCGCCGACCTCATGGGCGGTGCGCATTTCTGTGCCGGGCTGCTGGCCGCGATTCGCCAACGCGACCGCACCGGCCAGGGCCTGATGGTCGAGCTCTCACTGTACGATTCGATCATTCCGTCGCTGACTTCGTTCCTCGGCGTTTACGAAATGGGCCTGCGCAATCTGCGTGACGGCAATCGCGCCTCCGGCGGCGCGATCGCACCTTACAATTCCTATCCGGCGAGCGACGGTCATGTGATGATTCTCGCGATCGATAACGTCCGCTGGCGGCGGCTGTGCGAATTGATGGGCCACGCGGAACTGGCGGATGACCCGCGCTTTGCGGCGCCCGGTGCGCGTTCCAAAAACCGCCACGAAGTCGATCGTTTCGTCGGCGAGTGGACCGCGACTAAAACCCGCCGCGAACTGTTCGACGAAATGGGCCGCGCCGGCGTCTTCTGCGGAATCGTGCAGGAGTTGCACGAAGTCATGGCCGATCCGCATCTGCATGAACGCGGCATGCTGCAAACCGTGGAACATCCCGAGCTTGGTCCGCTGACTATTTTCACCTCGCCGATTCGGCTCGACAGCGCGCGGCCCGAAGTCAAATCGTTGAGTCCCGCCCTCGGCGCCGACAACGAAAGCGTCTATGCGGGCGAACTGGGCCTCAGCGCCGCGGAAATCGCCGCGCTGCGCGAACAAAAAGTCATCTGAGCGGACGCGCTAACGGCAAACGATTACAAGGAGTTCATCAATCGATGGCGGCCACCCTGTCCGGCGCAAGCAAATCGGCCGCGATTCGCGCGCGCCTCAATCATCCGGTGATCGATTCCGACGGCCATACGATCGAATTCGCGCCGGCGATTTCGGATTATCTCAAGCAGGTCGGCGGGCCCGCGCTGCTCGATCGTTTCAAAAACGGCAATGGACGCGGCGCGGGCGGCGGATGGCATCGGCTGTCGCCCGCCGAACGCATGGAGCGCCGCGCGACGCGGCCGCCGTGGTGGGCCTTTCCAACGCGCAACACGCTCGATCGCGCAACCGCCACCCTGCCCAAGCTGCTCTATCAGCGCATGGAGCAGTTCGGCCTCGATTTTACGATTCTCTACCACACCCTGGCGATGTTCGCCGCGCATCTTGAGGACGAGGAGCTGCGCCGCGGCGCCAGCCGCGCCTACAACATGTTCCACGCGGACCTGTTCCGCGAATTCTCGGATCGCATCGCCCCGGTCGCGGTCGTGCCGATGCACACGCCCGAGGAAGCGATCGACGAACTCGAGTTCGCCGTCAAAAAACTGGGCTTCAAGGCCGTGATGCTGCCCGGAAACGTCCGCCGCCCGATCGCGACCGTATTGAAACGCGCGCCCGAAGTCGCGCGCTGGGCCTTCTGGATCGATAACCTCGCCGTTGACAGCCTCCACGATTACGACCCCGTATGGGCCAAATGCGTCGAACTCGGAGTTCCCGCGACGTTCCATTCCAGCGGCATGGGATGGGGCAGCCGGAACTCGGTCAATAACTACGTTTACAACCATATCGGGAATTTCGCCGCCGCCGGCGAGGCGGTCTGCAAGGCGCTCTTCATCGGTGGCGTGCCGAAACGCTTTCCGTCGCTCAAATTCGCGTTTCTTGAAGGCGGCGCCGGATGGGCCTGCACGCTCTATTCGGACCTGATCGCCCATTGGCGCAAGCGCAATCGGCGGACGGTCGAAGATTACAATCCCGCCAATCTCGACCGGCGGTTATTTTACGATTTGTGCCGGCAATACGGCACGCCGGCCGTGCGGGACAAAATCGACCGTCTGGCGGCCGCCGGCGAACGTTTCAGCGGGGCCAGCGAAGATCCCGCGATGCTCGACGAATTCGCCGCGTGCGGAATCGAACGCGCCGAGGAGATTCGCGACGTGTTCACGCGCAGCTTCTTCTTCGGCTGCGAAGCCGACGATCCGATCAACGCCTGGGCCTTTAATGACCGCGTCAACCCGCTCGGCGCGCGCCACAATGTCCTGTTCAGTTCCGATATCGGCCACTGGGACGTGCCCGATATGACCGAAGTCACGGAGGAGGCTTACGAGCTGGTCGAACACGGACTGATCACGGAAAGCGATTTCCGCGATTTTGTTTTCGCCAATCCGGTGCGGATCTGGGCCGCGATGAATCCGCGGTTCTTCGCCGGAACCGCCGTCGAAGACGCCGTCGCGCGGGAACGCCGGGAAGGTTGATCGTCCAGCGCGATTTGGCCGCAAGTCCGAACGCGCAATTTCGCCGGCCACGCGGCTGGCGCGCCGTCAAACACGATTGCGCGGATTGTCCCGCTCCGAGCGGCCGGACCTCACGATGCGCAACGACGAAATCGCGGGCGTACTCGAAGAAATCGCCGACCTGCTCGAAATGCGCGGCGAAAATTTCTTCCGCGTGCGCGCCTACCGCAACGCCGCGCGCACGATTGACGATTATCCGGCCCCGATCGCGGGCCTGTCGCGCGATCGAATCAAGGCGTTGCCTGGCATCGGCGCCGACCTCGCCGAAAAAATCGCGACGCTCGCCGCCGGCTGCGAAGTTCCTCTGCACGCCGAACTAAAACGCTCGTTTCCAGCCGGACTCCGCGAATTGCGCGCGCTGCCGGGACTCGGGCCAAAGCGGATCAAGCTCCTTCACGACCGGCTCAAGATTGCGAGTCTGGACGATCTGCGCCGCGCGCTTCAAGCGGGCCAGTTGCGCACTATCGGCGGTTTCGGCGCGAAAAGCGAGGAGCGGCTGCTCAAGGCCCTGGAAACTCGCGGCGCGACGGCCGCCGAACCGCGCTGACCATATCGGCAAGCCGCAAGCTTTGCGGCGGATCGCGTTCGCGGTTTCCGTCGCGGCGGGTTGACGGCGAACCCACCGGGATGGATGATTGTTCCGTGGAGAACCGGGTTGCGTCAACGGCGCAACCCGCTCAGCGGTTGTGGCCGCGCCTGCGCATGGAACGAATCCTGATTCTTGACGACGAAACCGACATGATCGAAACCTGCCGCCGGGTTTTGACCGCGGTGGGCCATGATTGCGTCGGCACGACCGATCCGGACGACGCGCTCGAAAAACTCGAATCCGACCGCCCCGATCTGCTGCTGACGGACCTGCGGATGCCGTCGATGGACGGCATCGGTCTGATGCGGCGCGCGCGGGAAATCGACCCCGCGCGTCCGGTCATCATCTTCACCGCCTACGCGACGATCGAATCCGCCGTCGCGGCCGTGCGCGAAGGCGCCTTCGATTATCTGGCCAAACCGTTTTCGCTTGAGCAATTGACGGTCGCGGTCGAGCGGGCGCTGGCGCAGCGGCGGCTCACGCTTGAAAATCAGAGCCTGCGCGAGCAGTTGCTGCGCACTTACGGCTTCGAAAATATCATCGGCCGCAGCGCCGCGCTGCATCGCGCCTTCGAGATGGTGCGCAAGGCCGCGCGCTCGGAAGCCAACGTGCTGGTCCTCGGCGAATCCGGCGTCGGCAAAGAGTTGATCGCCCGCGCGATCCACGCGAACAGTCCACGCGCCAGCCGGCCATTCGTGCCGGTCGATTGCGCCTCGCTGCCGGAAAATCTGCTCGAATCCGAGCTCTTCGGCCATGAAAAAGGCGCCTTCTCCGGCGCGTCGGCGTTAAAACCCGGCCTGATGGAAACCGCCGACAAGGGCACGATTCTCTTCGACGAGATCGGCGAAATGCCGCAAGGCTTGCAGGCCAAGCTGCTGCGCGCGCTGCAGGAACGCCGGATCCGGCGCGTCGGCGGCACCCGCGAAATCGCGATCGATGTGCGCGTGGTTTCGGCGACCAACCGCAACTTGCGCGAACTGGCGGCGCGCGGAGAATTTCGCGACGACCTGTTCTACCGCATCAACGTGATTGATATCGCCCTGCCGCCCCTGCGCGATCGCAAGGGCGACGTCACTCTCCTCGCTTACACATTTCTGCGCAATTTCACCGAAGGACGGCCCGGACCGCGCGGCTTCACCCCCGACGCCCTCGGCCTGCTCGAAGCTTACCCCTGGCCCGGAAATATCCGCGAATTGCGTAACGTCGTCGAACGCGCCTGCGCGCTCTCCGACAACGAAATGATCTCGCCCGCGGACCTGCCGCCCCATCTGGTGGCTGGCGGGATGGTCGGCGCCGAACCGCCGCTCCCGACCGCGCCGGCCGCGAACGACGACACGTCGCGCCTGACCTTGAAGGAGGCCAAGGAGCGCTGGATCGGGCAGCTCGAAGCCGCCTACGTGGCGGATGTCCTGCGGCGCGAAGGCGGCAACGTCTCGCAGGCGGCGCGCGTGGCCGGCGTCGATCGCAAAACCCTGCATCGCCTGCTCAACAAGCATCGGCTGCGCTGAATTTGCACGTGTCGGCTTACGCCGGCGTCCAGCCGGCTGAAACAATAACGCGCTGACCAACCTTTTCGTGATCCGCCTCGGCTACTATCCATATGCGGTCTCGCCACCACGTTGGGGCGAGTCGGCCGAGCGGCAAACGTCAAACGGCCTGGACAATCAGCTTGCCTGCCGAATCAAGTGCGAGTTGGTCAATTGCAGCTATTGGGACCAATCATCCAGATTTCGCCGAGCGTCATTTCGACCGCCTTGCCCAGCTCCGTCATCGCGAATGGCTTGGGCAGATAGGCCACGATTCCGGCGGCGGCGGCCGCCCGTTGCACGTCCGGCGAATGGTACGCCGTCATCATGATTATCGGGGAATCGGGAATCCGCGATCGCGCATGGCAGACCACCTCGAAACC
>DAHZDR010000378.1 GCA_027403435.1 Deltaproteobacteria bacterium | reverse complement strand
CGGGTATGCGTGCCGTTGCCGATTTCGTCCTTGTCGTCGAACGCGCGCACCTTGAATTCCACCTTCCGCGAATCCGCCGCCGTGACTTCCGCCTCGGCGCGCACCCGCCAGCCCTCGGGCGTCGCCGCGGTATGGCTGACGACGACCACCGCGCCGACCGTCATCTCGCCCGGTTCCAGATAGGGCTTGATCGCGTCCATCGCGGCCATTTCCAGCGCCAGACTCATGAAGCAGGTCGCGAGCACCGGGGGCAGCGACGGTTCGAGCGATCCGGCGAGCTGATCGCGCCGGACGATAAATTCATAGTTTCCCCTGGTTCCGATCGGCGGCTGCCGCATAGACTTCCCTCCCTCAAATTAACGCGCGGCGCCGGCGCAATCGCGCCTGAGCCCCATCGCGTCCAGTTTTTTGATCGCCCACTCGATTCGATCGTTGCCCCAGAATCGTTCGCCCGCGACGATCAGCGTGGGCACGCCGAAGACGCCGTCGCGTTCGGCCTGCTCGTAGGCGCGGGCAAGATCGTCGCGTCCGTCGAACGCCGCGTAGCGGGCGAAGTCGTCGGCGTCGAGTCCCGCTTCGCGCAGCACGCCGGCCAACGCCGCCGGCTCCTCGATCTCGAGTTCGCGCTTGAAGAACCGCTCGAAGACCATCGGCGCGTATTCGCGGAAGCGCCCGCCGCGTTCGGCGTACAACCCGCTCATCAGCGCAAGCCGCGAGTCGAATAGTTTGCGCGGGCCGCGGATAATCAGTCCGCGCTCGTTGGCGAAGCGGCGCGCGTCAACATAGAGGTAGCGCACTTTGTCCCAATCGCGCTGGCCGCGCTCTTCCAGTTCCCCGCCATAGGCGGCGCGCGGTTCGAAATCCCGGGGCGTGAAGCTCAGGCGCACGCGATGCGTTCGTTCAAGGGCGCAGACCGGCGCCAGCGCCAGGTAACTGAACGGACTTTTGAAGTCGTAATAGAAACGAATTTCCTCGGCGCCGGCCATCGCGTCTCCCGCCTCGTTTGAATAGCGGAATTCGCCGCGCCGCAAAAGCCGCCGCCGGCCTCCGGCCGCTTTTTGGCGGGCCTATGGCGTCGCCACGCCTGATTACGGATTGTCCGGCGTAAAGGACTTGAAGCGAACCGTGAAGGTCGAACCCTCGCCCTTGCGGCTCGAGACCGTCAGGGTGGCCTCATTTGGTTCGAGGTAGCGGCGCGCGAGGGCGAGACCCAGGCCGACGCCCTCGAATTTGCGGGTGTGGCCGGAATCCTCCTGTGAGAACGGTTCGAGCAGATGCGGCAGAAAGGCCTCGTCGATGCCGACGCCGGTGTCGGTCACGGCGATCGTCGCGCCGCCATCAGCGCCGGTGCGCGCAAGCCGCAGGCGCACGCCGCCCTTTTCGGTGAATTTGATCGCGTTGTCGATCACCTGGCGCAACGCCTGAGTGAGGCAATATTCGTCGGCGTGCGCCGTGGCGCCGGGGTCGTCGATTTCAACCGACATCGCAAGCCCCTTTTCCGCGGCCGCCGCGCGCGCTTCTTCCGCCTGTCGCGTCACCAGCGGCGCGAGCGCCAGGGACTTTCGGTCGAGCTGGAAATTTCCCGATTCGAGGCGTGAATAGTCGAGGATTCCGTTGATCGTCCGCAATAGCCGGCGCGACGCTCGTCCGATCGCTGCGAGGTATTCCGCCTGGCTCGAATCGCCGCGCTCCGCCAGGTAGTCGCCAATCAAATCGCCGTAGCCGAGGATGATATTGATTGGCGTGCGGATCTCGTGGCTCATGTTGGCCAGAAACGCGGTCTTGAGCCGGGTCGCCGCGACGGCGGCGTCGCGCGCCCGTATGAGCTCTTCCTCCGCGCGCTTACGCTCCGTGATGTCGCGCGCGACCACCGCAACGCCCGTGACCGCGCCGCCCGCGTCGCGAATCGGCGAAAGCGTTACGGCAACGTCGATCGGCGTTCCGTCGCCGCGCGACCGCCGCGCTTCATAATGATCGACCAGCGCTCCCGCGGCGATCCGCGCGAAGCGTCGCTGGACATCCTCGATCGCGCCGGCCGGCAGGAAATCCTCGATTCCCCTGCCGATAATCCTTTCCGCCGGATGGCCGTAGAGGCGTTCGGCTCCGCCGTTCCAGCTCGTGATCGCGCCGTTGGTATCGAAACT
>DAHZDR010000357.1 GCA_027403435.1 Deltaproteobacteria bacterium | reverse complement strand
GTGAAGAGCAGCACCAGCACGATGAATCCGGGGTAGAGATATTCGAAGTAATCCATCCCGGCGGGCATCCCGGCCGGTTTGAAGGACGCGCGCAAGCCCGCGCCCAGCAGCAGCCAGAAGACCAGCGGCTGCAGGAACGATCCAATCACGCGGCTGCGCTGGCGCATAAAGCGCGTGATCTCGCGCAGCCATAGAGTGCCCGCCTGCATCGCGATCTCGCCCATCAGGCCGCTCCGTTTTCCGCCGCGCCGGCGCCGATAAAAAAGCGCTGGCCGGTCAGATGGACGAAAACGTCCTCGAGCGTCGGCTTGCCGAAAGTCACCGATTCGATTTCGTCGCCGAACGCGTCCACGACGTCGCGCACGAAGTCATGCCCGCGCGGCCGTTCGACGCGCAGCACGCCGTCCACCAGCGCCGCGTCAACGCGCATCCGCTGCGCGATCTTCAGGCGCAGCGCCGCGGGATCGCGCGCGTTGATCGCGACGATATCGCCGCCGACGCGCGCCTTGAGTTCGGCGGGCGGCGCGATCGCCACCAGCCGTCCCTGATGGAGCACGCCGATCCGATCGCAGCGTTCGGCCTCTTCCATATAATGCGTGGTGAGCACGATCGTCACGCCGGCGTCGTCGCGCAGATGCGCAAGGTAACTGAGGAACTCGCGGCGCGCCGCCGGATCGAGTCCGGTGCTCGGCTCGTCGAGCACCAGCAGTTCCGGTTCGTGCAGCAGCGCGGTGGCCAGTTCGACCCGGCGTTTGAGTCCGCCCGAGAGCGTCTCGGCCAGGTCGTCCGCGCGATCGTTCAAGCCCAACCGCGCGAGCATCGCCGCCGACCGCTGGCGCAGACGCGCGCCGCCGATTCCGTAGAGGCGGCCGTGATGCGCCAGGTTTTCGGCGACGGTCAGCTTGCCATCGACGCTCGGATGCTGGAAGACCACGCCGATGCGCCGGCGCAACGCGATTGTGTCGCGCCGCAAATCGTAGCCGAGGATGCGCGCCTCGCCCCGCTGCGGCGCCGCCAGCGTCGAAAGAATCTTGAACAGCGTGGTTTTGCCGCCGCCGTTGGGTCCCAGCAGGCCGAAGATTTCGCCGCGCGCGATCGCGAAGCTGACGCCGTCGATCGCCGTGCGCGCGCCGTAGCTATAACGCAGCTCGGCGGCTTCAACCGCCGACTCGGCGGATCCGCTCGCGGCGCTCGCCCGCGCCGGAATTGCTGTTGACGCTGTCATCGAAATGGCAACCGGATTGATGTGCGACTCGCGGGAATTATCGTCCATGAGCGCGCGCGCCGCAACGGCGCCCCGCGCCGCAGCCGGTTGCCAGCGTGCGCCGCGCGATTATATCGATTATGCTTTGCCGCCGATGGATCGCATCAGCAAGCCGCTGCCCGCGCCGCTGCGCCCGCCGCTGCGTTGGCTATTGCGCCGATGGGGCGCGACTGGACGCAAGTCGTCGCGGCTTTATCCGCTAATCGAAAAGTTCGGGCCGCGCCTGGCGACACGGCCCATGCGGTCGCGCCTGCCCAACGGCTGCGTGATCGAATGTGACTTCGCCGACTTCATCCAGCGCCATATTTATTTCGAGGGGCTGTGGGACGCGGTCGAGGCGTTCCTGTTCACGCGGCTGATCGAACCGGGCATGACGGTGATTGACGCCGGCGCCAACGTGGGGCAGTTCACGATGCTGGCGGCGACGGCGGTTGGACCGCGCGGTTCGGTGCATAGCTTCGAGCCGGTCGAGCGCAATTTCGCGCGCCTGCAGGCCAACCTCGAAGCCAATCGCCTGACCAACGTTCATCCGGTGCGCGCCGCGCTCTGGAATGAGGATACCGAGCTGACGATTGGCCTGCCCGCGGACCGCGAGGCCAAGGGCAACTCCGGCGCCTGGACGATCGCGCGGCAGAGCGCGGAGGCGGCGCGGCTGGCGACGCCCGCGATGCGTCTCGACACGTACGCCGCGCGCGCGGGCCTCGCGCGCGTCGATTTGATCAAGATGGACATCCAGGGCGCGGAGCCGTTCGCGATCGCCGGCGCGCGTGAACTCCTGCACGCGCATCATCCGGCGATCCTGATGGAACTCTACGAGCCGTGCCTGGCCGCGATGGGCAGCGGCGGACGTGAGCTATGGGAGGAACTGCGTCAATTCGGCTACGCCGCGTGGCGGATCGATTCGTCGCCGCGGCGATGCGGCCCGATCGCGAACTTCAACGGCATACATTACGCCAACGTCATACTGCATCGCGGCGCCCTGCCCGACCGCGTGACCAGGGAATGGGAGCGGCGCACGCCCAAGCGATGGGCCTGCGGCGGATGGCGGCTCAATCCTTACTTGACGAATCGGTCTTAACGATTTCTTTCCGCCATTGAAATTATCCCCGGCCGCGCCGCAAACGCGGCTTGCGACCGTTAGCTCAGCCTGGCGCCAACCGGAACCGCGGCCAGAATTGCAACGCCCGCGCGGCGCGCGCTTCAATCGACGCGGCGGGCGTAGAGTTCGAGCACGTCGGCGCGCGCGATTCCGGCCGGATCGCGCCGTTGGTAAAGCCCGAGCCGGCCCGCGTAGCGCCGTTCGATCCATTTGCCGATCGCGCCATGCGGCAACAACCGCTTGCCGCGCCGGATTGGCGCCAGCGCCGCGCTGAGCCATCGCGGCAGCCGGACTTCACCCGCCAGCACGCCCGCGAAGCCCTCGAGCCCGGCGCTCGCGAGCGGGGTAAAACCCGCCTGCCCGACGCATCGAACGAGCGTCGCATGATTAAAGAATGAAACGTGAATCGGCGGCACGAACCAGATGTCGAGCGGCTCGCCGGCAAGCGCGCCGGGCGCGTCGCAATTGGGCGTGCTGAGCGCGAGCAGGCCGTTGGGATTCAGTAGTTCACGCACCGCCCGCAGCGCCGCGATCGGATTCTCCAGATGCTCGATCACCTCGAACATCATCACGCAATCGAAACGCGCACCGCTGGCGCGCGCCTCCTCGACCGATGCATACACGGGGCATTCGAGGCCGGCGCGCGTCCGCTCGCGCATCGCCGGCGACGGTTCGACGCCCTCCACGAGCCATCCGCGCGCGCGCGCGGCGCGCATCAGATAGCCGCCCGCGCAGCCGATATCCAGTACGCGCGCGGGCCGGCCGAATGCCGCGATTCGATCGAGCCGCGCCAGATAGAACAGCCGCTTGCGCGCCCACAGCACGTCGTACCACGAACGTTTGGCGGCTTCGGGTTTGCCGGCGAAAAAAAAATCGTCCTCGGCGTAGAGCCGCGCGGCGTCCGCCGCTCCCACCGCCGGCGCGAAGGCGAAGCCGCAGCTTGCGCAGCGCGCGATCGCGAAGCCGCGCCGCGTCATCGCAAACGCCGTCGCGCCATCGCACAGCCGGCACGGTGGAGTAATCGACATGTCACTTACGTTTGCAGGTTGCGGCGCCAATGCCAAATCGCGTCCTCGACCAGACAGTTACTCGCGTCCGCGCGCGCCGCACGCCCAGGCGATGGGCGTGCGGCGGATGGCGGCTCAGTCCTTTTTGACGAAATCGAGCGACGCCGAGTTCATGCAATAGCGCAGGCCGGTGGGTTGCGGCCCGTCTTCGAAGACGTGGCCGAGATGCGCGCCGCAACGCGCACAGGTCACTTCCGTACGGATCATGCCGTGGCTGCGATCGACGGCGGCCGCGATCCGATCCGCTTCACGGGGCGTGTAAAAGCTCGGCCATCCGCAGCCCGAATCGTACTTGGCGTCGGAGCTGAACAGCTCGTTGCCGCAGCATACGCAGAGATAGACGCCCGCTTCATGGCAGTCCCAATACTTGCCGGTGAAGGGCCGCTCGGTGCCCTTGCCGCGCGCGACTTCGTATTGCTCCGGCGTGAGCATCCGGCGCCATTCCTCGTCGGTCTTAACGATTTTTTCCGCCATTGAAATTATCCTCGGCCGCGCCGTAAACGCGGCTTGCGACTGTTTCGATCAGCTTAGCGCCAACGAAGCTCCGCACAAGGCCTATCCGGTCATTCCGGGCTTCCCTCTTGTCATTCCGAGCGCAGCAAAGAATCCCGGGATGCTTCGCCGCGCGGACTCGATTCAGAATGACCACCTGACTGGTGC
>DAHZDR010000349.1 GCA_027403435.1 Deltaproteobacteria bacterium | reverse complement strand
GAAAACTGTTACGCCGAAGAGCTGGGCTTCGACGTGGTCGCCCTGAACGAGCATCACGGCAACCCCTTTTGCATGGGTTCGGTGATGAACGTGGAGGCGTCGATTCTGGCCTATCGCACCAAGCGCGTGCGGATTGTGCTGATCGGAAATCCGCTGCCGGTGATCAAGCATCCGCTGCGGATGGCGGAGGAGCTGGCGGAGATCGATCTGATATCGCGCGGGCGGCTGGTTACCGGATGGGTGCGCGGCGCGGGCAGCGAGCAGTTTTTCAATAACGCGAATCCGGCGTACAATCGCGAACTGTTCAATGAGGCGCACGACTTTATCATCCAGGCGTGGACGCGGCCGGGGCCGTGGCGCTACGAGGGCAAGCATTTTCATTACCGCCATGTGAATCCGTGGGCGCTGCCCTATCAGAAACCGCATCCTCCCATGTGGATACCGGGCGTACTCAGTCCCGAGACGGTCAAATGGTGCGCCGAGCATCGCTATCCATACATTGGACTGGGCACGATGCTGGGTCCGACCTGCGACCTGTGGGATTACTATGCGGACGAGGCGGCGAAGCAGGGTTATCAGGCCGGGCCGGAAAATTTCGGCTACCTGATTCCGACGGTGGTCGCGGAGAGCGAAGAGAAGGCGTCGGCGATCGCGGACAATTTCGTGTTCGGCGGCGGGCAGAACGCCTTTTCCGCGCCGCAATTCACGGCGCCGCCCGGCTACAACTCGAAGGGCGCGATCCGGATGCTGGCGAAGCAGAACACCAGCGCGTGGCTCGGCGTGAGCGGCGAAAAGCTGATGCGGCAGATGGCGGAGGACGAAGCGGAATCGACCGATTACGACGACGTGCGGCGCAAGCTGCGCGCCGGCCTGGACAAGGTCAAGCGCAATTACCAGGTAATCGCGGGGACGCCGAAAACGGTGACGGAAAAGATCAAGACGATTCTGCGCGTGCTGCGGCCGGGCATCTTCATCATGTTCAGCGTGCAGGGTCCGGTCGCCGACGAGGAGCGGCGCGCGAGCATGCGGCTGTTCGCGCGGGAAGTGCTGCCGGCGATCAAAGACTACGCGCGCGAAATCGATCTGCCGGATCCGTTCCAGCGCGCGCCCGGATCGGTCAAACTGGCGGCGGGCACGGCGCGGATTGCGGTCTCGGATCGCGGGCCGCTGGCCGAACTGGGGCTGCGCTGAGCGCCGCCGCGGGAGATCGCGCCGATGGATTTTCGCTATAGCGAAGAAGACGAGGCGTTCCGCAGTGAATTCCGCGCATGGCTGGAGGCGAACGTTCCGCGCGACTGGCGGGACGATTCCGAACTCGCCGATCCGGACACGCGCGAGGAATTCGAACGCCGCCGCGGATGGCATCGCAAGCTCTACGACGCGGGCTGGATGTGTATCCATTGGCCGAAAGAGTTTGGCGGCCGCGGCGCCACCCTGATGCAGCAGTTCATTTACCATCAGGAACTCGACCGGATTAAGGCGCCGCCGACGGTCAACTTTCAGGGCGTCGCGCGGGTCGGGCCGACGCTGATGCAATGGGGCACGCCGGAACAGAAGCGCCGCTATATTCCGCGCATCCCCTCGGCCGAGGAAATCTGGTGCCAGGGGCTGTCGGAGCCGGATCACGGCTCCGATCTGGCGGCGGTGCAAACGCGGGCGGTGGACCACGGCGATCATTTCATCGTCAACGGGGCGAAGGTGTGGACCTCGAACGCGCATCACGCGAACTTCTCGACGCTGCTCTGCCGCACCGATCCGGCCGCGCCGAAGCATCGCGGACTTAGCTATCTGCTGGTCGATCTCAAGAGTCCGGGAGTGACTATTCGGCCGTTGATTCAGATCACCGGCGAACACGGCTTCAACCAGGTGTTCTTCGAGGACGTCGCGGTGCCGAAGGCGAACCTCGTCGGCAAAGTGAACGAAGGCTGGATGGTCGCGATCACCAACATGATGTTCGAGCGGACGATTCACGGCGGCCGCACCGACATGATGGTCGAGGTGCGCCAGCTCGCCGACGCGGCGCGCCAGGTGACGCGCGGCGGACGGCCGGCGATCGAGGACGATTACGTGCGCGACGCAATCGCGGCGTTCGCGTGCGAAGCGGAAGCGCTCAAGTACACCAGCCTGCGCCAGCTCACGCGGCAATTGCGCGGACTGCCGCCGGGGCCGGAAGGCTCGACGATGAAGCTCTGCGTGAGCGACCTCAATCTGCGTATCCAGAAGTTCGCGATGGAGCTGCTGGGGCCGTATGCGCAGTTCGAATATCGCGCGGCGGGCGCGATCGATCACGGCAAATGGTCGCATCGGATGCTGGCGGCGCGGCGCAACACGATCGCGGCGGGCACCAACGAAATTCAGCATAACATTATCGGCGAACGCGTGCTCGGCCTGCCCAAGGGCTGAGCGGCGGGAGAAAATCGCGCACATGGCGGGAAAACTTGACGGCAAGGCGGCGATCGTGACCGCGGGCGGATCGGGAATCGGCGCGGCCAGCGCGCGGCGGTTCGGCGCGGAGGGCGCGGCGGTGGTGGTGGCCGATCTGAGCGGCAAGCGCGCCGAACAAGTGCGCGACGAAATCATCGCGGCGGGCGGACGCGCCGCCGCAATCAAGATGGACGCGGCCGATCCCGACGGCGTGGCGGCGGCCGTGCGGCTCGCGCTCGACGCTTTCGGCCGGCTCGACGTGATGTTCAACAACGCCGGGATGGCCGAGGTCGCGCTGATCCACGAAACCTCGCTGGAAAGCTGGAACCGCGTGTTCGCGGTCACGCTCACCAGCACATTCCTGGGTCTCAAGTTCGCGCTGCCGATCATGCGCGCGCAAAAATCCGGCGCGATCGTCAACACCGCCTCGATTTCGGGCACGCGCGGCGACTACGGGATGGGTTCGTACAACGCGGCGAAGGCGGGCGTAATCAATTTGACGCGATCGGCGGCGCTCGAAAACGCCCACTATGGAATCCGCGTGAACTGCGTGTGTCCGGGCGCGATCAACACGCGCGTCGCGGAGGTTCTGGGCAAGGACCGCGCCGAGGAATTCCGCCGCACGATGGGCGCCGCGCATCCGATCGGCCGGATGGGCGAGCCGGAGGAGATCGCCGCGACCGTGACGTTCCTCGCCTCCGACGAATCGTCCTTCATCACCGGCGCGAGCGTCGTGGCCGATGGCGGACTCACCGCGTGGACCGGGATGCCGCGGATGCCCGGAACGAAATGAATACCACTTGCCGGCGAAAAGAGTAATGCTCCCGCGCTAATTGCGGATAGTCAAGCGGAGGGTTTAACCGTATGAACTCGAAAACGATATTTCACACGCCAATCTGCGATCGTCTGGGAATTGACTATCCGGTGTTTCAGGCCGGAATGGGC